>JANTGO010000059.1 GCA_024763015.1 Flavobacteriaceae bacterium | reverse complement strand
CAAATCCTCTATTTTTAAACACCTATCCGGAAGCAGCCGTTACTCAAAACACAGAGTACGTTATTCAATCCAGTCAATATCCTGCACCTTGGGATAATAAGACAACCTCTGCTATGAAATCCGGAGTAACTTTTTGGAAATTTGTTGAAGGAGAAGACATTCATAAAAGCAGAATGATTAAAGAAAAATCTTTTACAGTTGAATTACCTCCTTACTCTTTAGACTATTTTGATACAGGTAAAAAATCAAGTGATGGTCTTATGGTAGGTTTAGCCAATAAAGACGGTAAAAACTATGTATATGTGTTAGATTACACCAAATTAGCGAAAGCTCCCTCTAAAAAAATTAATGACTTTAATGTCGTTTCTTTTGCTGATGCTCAAAAAGCAAAAGCTGTAGGTTTTATTGAACTCCCTGCAAGTGCCAATATGGTAAAAACAACACCTGATGGTGCGCATTTTATTGTAGTAGCCGACAATGCTTTAGTTTTTGACTATGCAAAAGTAAAAGAGGCCCTTGCAAAAGGAGAAAACATTACAGTTACCCCTAAAAGTATTACTTTGGGTAAAGATGTCGTTGATGTCGCTTTTGACCAACGAACCAATACGGCCTATGCTTCAGCACACGGTGATAGTAAAGTTGTTCGTTTTAATTACGAAAAAGGAAAAGTAGATAGCGAATTAAAACTTAGCTTTAAGCCCAGTTTTCTAATGACTCCACAAGGGATGTCAGCAACACCTCACTCTAATTATTTAACAGTAGTGGATAAAGAAGCTCTATATGACAATTATCCAAATGTTGGCCCCATACGTCCAAGTTTTAATCACTTGATTGATATTTCTTCAGATAAAATGGCTGATATCTATACTATGACTTTACCACAAGCCAATATGTATGGATCTGTTGCCGTACTGAGAACTACTATTAAGCCAATTATTCGTTACCCATTAGGAACAAATACTCGTTCTGGAGAACCTTCTCGTTACCGAACAGTTGCTGGACAAGAAAAAATTGAAAGAGACGAAAAAACACATCGTGTACACGTTTTTGGAACTTTAATTCGTTCTCATATCACTCCTGAAATCGTTAAGGTAAATGAAGGAGATGTGGTTACATTCCACTTAACCAACCTAGAACGTGCAGAAGACGAAACGCACGGTTTTACTGTTGATACTTATGGTGTACACGGTAGTTTTGAACCTGGAAAAACGGCTTCGGTAACTTTTACAGCAGATAGATCGGGTGTATTCCCTTACTACTGTACAGAATTCTGTTCAGCCCTACACTTAGAGATGGAAGGTATCTTATTTGTACGTCCTAAAGGATATGTTGATATAGAACAAAAAGATGTGGTGCTTACTAAAGAACAATTAGCAGAATACAAGAAAAACTACGAAGACAAGCTAGTCGTTATTGATCAAACACAAGATATTATTAATGGTGTAGTTGCTTGGTTAAAAGAAAACCATTTTGAGAAATATCCTTATGTAAAAGCCTTAGTTGATGATGCCTTTGACCAATTAGGTAAAGGGGCAACTGCCAAAGCAAATCATGAAAAATATGCCAAAGAAGGTAAATATAAAGACGCTTTCTTATGGGCTGAACAATACTGGCAATATCAAGTAAAAACAGCAGATGTAGGCTTACGTGCTAAAAAACTCTTAACTGAGAAAATTAGTGCTAAAGAATAATCATAGCTTAATTACAAAACTATAAAACAATGAAAAATATGTTAAATAAAAAATATAGCTCGCTATTGATGATGGGCTTGTTTCTTGTCACTTTAGGTCTGCTGACCGTAAGTTGTGGTGATAAAGAAGACAAAGGCGATGAATACGCCGGTGGAACTAATGTTTCCGGAAAACCTTTCGGAAAAGAATCTTTTGGTGATGTTGTAAAACGTCGTGGTTTAAATGCGGAAGATGTATTGGCAGCTGCCAAAACGTTTACGCCAGATAATCTAAAAGATGAATATGTTGCCGTAAACTCAGGGGGACAAGAAGGGAACTTACCTATGTATACCGTTCCTTCTATGCGTATGCTAAAATACTTACCCTTAAATACACGTCAACCTTATAGTGGTTTTGGATATAGTGAAGAAACTATGGACTTGATGAAAACCGGATTTATCGATGGTCAAGAAATACTTTGGGCAGATACACACCACCCTGGTTTCTCTGAAACAGATGGGGTTTATAATGGAAAATGGGGTGTGATCAATGATAAAGCAAACCCACGAATATTTGTCTTTAGCTTAAAAGATTTCCAAGGGAAACAAACTGTAAATAATCCAATCTATCGTTCAAATCACGGTGGTTGCTTCTTTACTCCGGATTCTCGCTACTTTATGGAAGCCGCCCAATATCCTGCTCCGTTAGATAGAAAGTATCACGAACTTTCAGAAGCTAATTTTGAAAAATATTGGAGAGGTGGAGTTACCTACTGGCGTTTTGATAATGAAAAAGGTCGTGTAGATGAAAAAGCATCGTTTACTTTCGAATTCCCTCCATATACCCAAGATTTATCAGATGCGGGTAAATTAGATTCTTACGGTTGGGGTTTCACTAACTCATTCTGTACAGAGATGTATTATGGTGGTATTGAAAGTGGTCGTCCTCCGTTTGAAGCAGGTTGCTCCTCAAGAGATGTAGATTATTTGCACGTAACTAATTGGAAAAAAGCAGAAGAATTATTAAACAATGGTACTATCAAGCCAATGATGGTACGTGGTCATAGAGTTATTCGTATGAAAGATGCTGTAAAACACGGTCTTTTATTCTTAATTCCAGAGCCAAAATCACCCCACGGTGTAGATGTTGACCCTACAGGACAATATATTATTGTTGCAGGAAAACTTGATTCTCATGCTTGGGTTTATAAGTTTAGTAAAATTATGGATGCCATTAAAGCCAAAAAGTTTGAAGGTACTGATAAATACGGTATTCCTGTAATTAAATTAGAAGATGCGTTACACGGTTCTGTAGAAGTTGGTCTAGGGCCATTGCACAATCAATACGACTCTAAAAAAGGAGTTGTTTATACTTCAATCTATGTTGATTCACGTATTACAAAATGGGATTATATCAACCTAAAAGTTTTAGGTATGGTTCCTTCTCATTATAATGTAGGGCATTTAGTAGCAGCTTCGGGAGATACACAAAAACCGCACGGTAAATATTTAATCTCCTTGAACAAATTATCTATTGACCGTTTTAACCCGGTAGGGCCTTTACATCCACAAAATCACCAATTAATTGATATTAGTGGTGATGGAGATCCCACTGTAATTTATGATTTACCATTACCTATGGGAGAGCCGCATTATACGGCTTTGATTTCTGTTGACGAATATAAATCGGAAGCTACTTATCCATTGGGAACTAACATTGTTACCGATAAAAAATCTAAATATTTTACAGAATTAGGTGCAGAAAGAGTAAATGGTAGTGAGATATTCGGCACGATAAAAGATGGTAAAGTAACACCTGCTAATATTAATGTTAATCAAGGACAAACAGTTACTATACACTTATCCAATCACGGACAAACAAAATTGGATCATTATGTGTATGAAATTTCTGCTTATGACAAAATGTATCATTTTAGTCCCGGTGAAACAGCCACAATTAAATTTGTAGCTGAAAAATCCGGTATGTATCCTATTTTATTAGATGCTCAAAATAGTCCGTCTAAACGACAGTTAGTGGGTTACCTTAAAGTTGCCTTTAACCAAACTGCTGAGAATAATAGAGTACTTGCCTATACCGATCGTATAAATTACGATATGAAAATGCAGTCGTTTAAACCGTCAGCTATTGAGTTAGAAAACTTACTACCTGGTGAATTGGAATTCTTAAACTACGGATGTAGTGCGTGTCATAAATTTGGAACCGAATTTAATGGTCCTGATTTAAATATGGTTGACAAACGTAGAGATGATAAATGGTTAACAGAATGGATTATGGATCCAAGCTCACATCTTAAAGATGATGATATTGAAGCTATGCGCCAACATTATAAATTGGCCATGCCAAACCAAAATGTATCTAAAGAAGACGTTAAGAAGATTATTGCTTATATGAAAGCTAAAACCAAACAATTAGCTGAAGAAAATGCAAGTACATCTACTGATACTGCTGGTGGAGAACAATTTGGTAATGGTAAAGACACTTATACCAATAAATGTTCAGCTTGTCACGCTACTGGTGTAACAGGCGCTCCTAAATTTGAAGAAAAAGATCGTTGGGCAGCTATTGCTGCACAAGGATTAAGTGTCGTTAAAGAACACGCAATCAATGGATTCCAAGGTAAAAAAGGTTTAATGCCTCCAAAGGGTGGATTTACCGACTTATCTGATGAAGATATTGAAAATGCAATTAAATATATGTTGAGCCAAGCTGGTGCAACCCTAAAATAATTCTATTGCCGGACAGAATTTATAAAATTCTGTCCGGTTTTTTATTTCCCCAATAAATCAATCTAAAAAAACCTTAATAAATTTATATAATCATGGAAAATAAATCCAATAAATTTGGTCTCTTCTATAAAATATTTGGTATTGTAGGAATACTTCTTATTATCGGAGTCTATTTTATGCCTATCTGGTGGGTGGCTTTACAAAGTCGTCAATATCCAAAATCTATGTACCCTAAAGGTATTCGAATCGAATTTAAATATAATGGGGTGTATAATGGCTGTGAAGGTGTTAAAGAACGTGCCGAAATCACTACCAATGAGGGTGCCGAGTGTCTAACAGAAATGAATGCTATTAACCACTATATTGGTATGTTTCCAATAGTACGAGGTATTAATAGTCGGGTGTATAAGAAACACAATAAAGGTGAACGTAAAGTTGTGCCTGAATATTGGGTATTTGATACGGTAAAAGATGCCAATGGCGAAGATGTAATAGATCCGGAAACCGGTAGTGCCAAAGAGATTAATGTTACTCCTAAATACCTTAACATTCTAAATGGTATTCTAGTTAATTCTAAATACATATTTGCCGTTTTTGTACTCTTTGCAATTTACTTTATTGTCACTCCAAAAAGAAAAAATAGCCTTTTTGCTATTCTACCTGCTTTATTACCGTTCTACTTTCTATTTCTATATGCCTATTCCATGTATTGGTATGGACATCATTTAGACTTACATGGTGGCGGTGCTTTTAGTGGAATCAAACCTTTTATGCCAACCATTTTTGGTCACGGTAAAGTAGCACAATTTGAAACCGTATCCTTTCCCTATTATGGTTTTATAATCGCTGTTTTAGTGTTTGTAGTATTTATTTTTGCTTTATTATTTAAGAAAAAATATATATCATTACAAAACAAATAATCGAAAATAAAAATTTTATTAGCATTTTTTGATGCTAAAGTATTACTTAAAATTACTGTCTCTTTATATACTTTTACAATTAATTGGTGATTTTTCCATATCTTGTCCAATGTGAAATTTTATTTTAAGAGACAGTTTTTTAAAATCAATCTAACTAAAACAGACCACGCAATGAAGCGTTTTATCTTTATACTACTACTATTTTTTCAATGGATGTCGTTCTCGCAATATCTTAGTGATGAGGATAACGGTTTGCTCACCAAAATCACTCCACATGAATCACAAGCGAATCAAGTGTTTTTAAATACCTTATTACGAAATTTAAAACCGGGCGACACACTAAAATTAAAACCCGGATTTTACACAGGACCTGCAACCATAAGCGTATCTAATGTGGTCATTGATGGTGGTGGTAAAGCTACTGTTTCCGGCATGGATAATCAATCAGTCATTTTTGTAGAGGCTGATAATGTTACGATTAAAAATTTACATATTACGCACTCCGGAGATTCTCCAGACCGTTTAGATGCCGGTGTTAAAATAGTTGAAGCTAATAATACAACTGTTAAAAATTGTTTGATAGAAGAATGTTTATTTGGGGTTGATATATTTAAATCTGATGGCTGCCAAATAGTACATAATGACATTTCATCCATAAGCAGAAAACCTTTAGCCCTTAAAGGGGATGCTATACGTTTATGGTATGCTACCAATAACATAGTCAATTATAATTATTGGCACGAAGTACGGGATATGGTTATTTGGTATTCTTCAGAAAATCATTTTGAAGGAAACAAAGGTGTAGGTAACCGCTACAGCATGCATTTTATGTATTCACATAATAACAGAATACATCATAATAGTTATTATAATAATTCCGTAGGTGTATTCTTGATGTATAGTGAAAAAACAATTATGACCGAAAACCTTATTCAAGGTTCAGTTGGCACCTCCGGTATGTGCTTAGGTATGAAAGAAACCTCTTCTAATCAGATATTAAATAACCGATTTTTATATTCTGCCAAAGGAATTCATTTTGACATTTCGCCCTTTGTACCCGAAAAAGTAAATACCATTCAAGGTAATGAGATTGCTTTTTGTAATATAGGCCTTGAATTTCATTCAGATCTAGAAGGAAATGAAATTGAAGGGAATTTTTTTCACGATAATCTAACACAGGTTCACACTAATGGAAAGACAGCAAACAACAACAAATTTTTAGGAAATTATTGGAGTGACTATCAAGGCTATGATAAAAATAACGATAATATAGGTGACGTTCCATATAGACTATATAGCTATAGTGAACACCTTTGGGCATTTAATAAAAACGTAAGTTTTTTCTACGGAGCCCCTATTTTAGAAATTTTGGATTTTTTAGAACGCTTAGCGCCTTTTTCTAAACCAAAATTTGTATTAAAAGACAAAAAACCACTCTATAAATGGAAACTACAAGATAGTAAAAAGATTTAGTTATTTTGTTGAATTATTAACCTTATGTACCTTAAACTCATTTATTATGGGAACATCAAAAACAAATATTAACAGACGTCAATTTTTAAAAAATGGAACATTAGCTGTGGCAGCATTAGGTGCCGTTGGTGTGGGTGCTAATTATCTAAAACATATAACTAAGGTCAAAAATGAAAATTTACTACGTCCACCGGGAGCAGTAAATGAAGATGAATTTATCTATGCCTGTATAAAATGTGGACTCTGTGTACAGATATGTCCTATTGAAGCAATTGAATTAGCCGATATATCCGATGGACTTTCTTATGGTACTCCCTTTATTGACCCACGAAAACAAGCTTGTGATTTTTCTTGTGACGCTATGCAATGTGTAGAAACCTGCCCTACAGCAGCGCTAGATTTTATTCCTTTTAAAAAATCCGGAGAAAAAGCCATCGAAGAATATGATAAGACCCATAATCCTTCTGACCCTGATTATAATATTTTTATTCCGCAATCTAAAGCTATGAAAGCGCATACAGATATGGGTACAGCAGTTATTAATCTCAAGACTTGTCTTGCGGCACAAGGTAAAGGTTTTACCGGATCTCCAAGAGAAGACAGCTTTACAGGTGTGTATAGATCGCCTAACCCAAAAAGACAAGAACGCAAAGCTACTCCGGTTAATGAACATGCTTTTAAGAGAGATTTATGCGACCTTTGTGTTACCGAATGCCCCATAGGCGATAGTGCCATTGTAATGGATACTGAAGATGGTAAAAATATGCCTAGAATACTAGACGGATGCACCGGATGTGGTGTGTGCGTTATGATATGCCCGTCAATTCCGGATACAATAGTCATTGAAAAATCTAAAACCGTATAAATTCTTTTCTGATGATACACATAAAAAAATTACAACCCCTACCGGCAAAACGAAGAGAAGAAATGCCTAATTCGAAATTAGGATTAACTTTTAAAGAATGGAAAGCAAATAAACCCAACAAACATAAATGGCGTAATAAACGTTGGGCGGTTTTATTATTTATGAATTTCTTGTTTTGGGCTTCCTTCTTTTTTGACTTAAGTGTCTTGGAAGGTTCTTTAAGTGGTTCCCGCTTTTTTGGCATTTATCTAATGGATCCGTTTAATGCTTTACAAGAGATGTTTGTCGGTAGTCGTACCGGTTATTTTGCGATGCTTACCACAAACTTCTTTATAGGATTTTTTGTAATCCTAATGTTTTATTTTTTAATGGGCGGCCGTACCTTTTGCTCTTGGTTATGCCCCTATCACTTTTTAGCGGAAAACGCCGAAAAATTACATAACTATTTCGTTAAAAAGAAAAAAATAAAGGAACACACCTACGATATCCGTATTAAATATATATTTTGGATTGGGTTTTTATTATTAGCATTTTTTACAAAAACGTTAGTATTTGAAACCATTAACCCTGTGGGAATTGTTTCAAGGTCTATCATTTACGGCCCCAGTTTATTATTGCTGTGGATTCTTGCTCTTTTACTTTTTGAAATTGTATATTCTAAGCGATTTTGGTGTCGCTATGTATGCCCTATTGGGGTCACTTATAGTGCATTAAAAAAAGTATCACCGGTGGGTGTAAAATTTGATTTAAGCAAATGCGGGCACTGTAGAGATTGCCAAGATGTTTGCTTGGTTCCACACGAACTTTGGTTTGTAAAACGTGGTGAGGCAACTAAAGAAATTCACACAACAGGAGCAGATTGCACTAACTGTGGTTTATGTGTTGACGTATGTTATGGAGATGCTTTAAAACTCACCATTAAAGGATTTGATAAAATTACCTAACAACTATATAACTAAATAATTATTAATGAATCAATCAAAAACACTAATAGCGGTTAATCAACTAACTAAATCTTTTAAAAAGACAAGCGTTATTGAAAACCTCAGTCACGATTTTAAAGCCGGAGAGCGAATTGCGCTTGTCGGTCAAAATGGTGCCGGTAAAACTACACTAATACGTAGTATCTTAGGTCTATATAAATATGAAGGCTCGATTGATGTATTAGGCATGAATCCGCGTACAGAACGCGAAAAAATACTTCAACATATTGGTTTTGTACCACAGATTCCACCGCCAATTAAGATGACTGTTGGGGAGATGTTAGAATTTTTTGGCACACTTACCAATACCGACCCTCAAAAGTTTATAGAAATTAGTGAAAATTTAGGTTTAGATGTTCAAGCCAATCACAATAAGCCTTTTATGAAGCTTTCCGGTGGTATGAAGCAAAAATTGCTGGTTTCTTTTGCTTTGGGTAGAAATCCAAAAATACTATTAATGGATGAACCGGCAGCCAATTTAGACCCAAAAGCAAGAGCTATTCTATTTGATTATTTACATAAATTTGATAAAAATGCCCTTATGATTATCAGCAGTCATCGAATTGATGAAGTTGAAGGTTTGGTAAATCGACTTATAGAAATGGATTTAGGAAAAATAGTAGTCGAAAAAGAAGTATAATCAATGTAATACATCAAAATATATACAAATGAAAAAAAGCCTTTACTTATTCGGAATCCTACTCATTTTGAGTGCTTGTAACAAGCAAACTGATTTTTCACCACGAGCCATTAACTTTGATAGAGATGCTTGTTATGTTTGTAGAATGGGTCTAACCGACCAACGCTTTAACGTACAAGCTATCAATGAATTTGGAGAAGTTCGTTGGTACGATGATATCGGTTGTTTGGCAGAAGATCTTAGAGATACCGCACAATGGAATCAATGGAAAGGTAATAAAGTCAAGTTCTGGATTGGTGATGCCTCTAAAGAGAATGAAGCCAATAACTGGATTGATGCTGAAAAAGCCTTTTATGATTACGGTACAGATACGCCAATGGGCTATGGTTACGCTGCCTATGCCAATAAACCGGCAACGGACTCCATATACACCTTTACAGAGGTGTTAAAACGTATTGGAGAAGGAAAAACAATGCGTGAATCCTTTATTAAAAAGAAAAAAATGATGGGAGAAGGAAAGTGTGGCGGTGAAATGTAACCTATTCGTTTTATTACAAAAAAATACAATCTAAAAATACAATTATTCATGAAGAATCTAGAAAGTTTAAAGCAAATAATCTATTCCGATATACGACAAAACCTACGTTCGCGATGGTTTTGGGCATATAGCCTTTTATTTGGTGGGTTTGTAGCCATTATGTTCACTTCAGGAATTACAGAATCACAAATTATAGGTTTTGTAGGTCTAAGCCGCCTAATGGTAACATTTATGCAAATAAGTATGGCTATTTTACCTATTTATGTACTTATTTCTACCGTTCGATCTGTTGTTGGTGAACGGGAAAATTCAGTGATGGAATATATTCTATCCTTACCCATCTCATTCAGTAGTTATTTTTGGGGAAAACTGATTGGCCGATTTTTTATTATTTACACGCCTGTATTTATAGCATTATTGGGTGCCGTTCTATGGGCCTTGTTAACTAATATTGATGTACCTTGGGAATTGTTTTTCTTATACAGCGCTTTGTTAGCCTCATTGGTTTTTTTCTTTTTGGGATTAAGTATGTATATCTCTGCCAGAGCCAGTTCGCAAGATATTGCAGTAAGTACCGCCTTTATCATATGGCTTTTTTTGGTAGCTTTTATCGATCTTATTTTAATTGGTATCTTATTGCGTATGCGAGGTAACCCCGGATTGATTATTGGATTGGGTATGTTAAATCCTTTACAAGTGTTTAGAACAGGAAGTTTGATTCTTTTTGACCCGAAATTGACCGTTATGGGTACGGCTTCTTATTATGTTCTCGATACTGTAAACAGAGGGGTATTTATTGCATTCTCAATTTTGTATCCTATCGTTACCGGCTTTCTATTTGCCTATTTTGGTAATAGATATTTTAACAAACACGATGTAGTTTAACAATACGAAACTTCCAAAATATGAAATATATACGTATTGCCATAGCTCTTGTCATTTTTAGTAGCCTTTTGTTTTCTTGTGGAAATAAGGCTAACATTCCTGTGAGTAAGTTGTTTCCAGAAGAGCCCGATACCACTAACTTACCCGAATTGGCCATTTTTCTAGAACCCGATCAGCTAAATCCAATTATTGATCAAGAAACATTTCTTTCCAATGGGAATAAACGCTATAAGGGAATATCCTCAGTACCTCAAAATGGTGATGATTTTAGACGTGATTCTCTAGATGAAGTCTATTGGCCAAAAGTTAGCGTTATAGAAGGTGATTTTAGAGGAGCTTCCATTCGTTCCGGAAGATGCCAAGAGGGGAATTACCGAAAATCTGATTTTAGAGTAGCCGATGTACGTTGGACTATTTTTGACGGTTCAATTATGGATAGTATAAACTTTGACCAAAGCCGTTTATTTCATGTAAAAGTAAACGGTGTTCCCTTGTCAAATTCTAGCTTTAGAGGAGCCAATATGTTTGGAATGGAGGGGCATTATGCTAAGATGCGAAATTGTGATTTTTCAGGAGCTTTAATGAAAGATTCCGAGTTTTTAGATGCTGATTTATCCAGATCTAAGGGTGTTAAAGCTAAGTTATTTAGAGCGGTCTTATTAAAATCAAAATTAGATAGTTGTGATTTCTCCTACGCCGATTTTACAGGTGCCGGATTAGAGGAATCAAGCTTTATCAATTCACGTCTTTGGTATGCCAATTTTCAAGGAGGTCATTTACAAGGCACTAATTTTGAAGGAGCCGATCTTAAAGGATGTAATTTCTTTGGTACTGAATTTGAAAAAACAAATTTTAAAGGGGCTATTAATATCCCGGATGAAATAAAAGAATTTATAGATAACGATGGTTTAGCAACCGGAGTTTGGCAACAAACAAAATAACAAACATCCTACAATACAATACACACCTATTATGACTCGGTTTATATCCCTTTTTAAATATCTTATTTTTAGCGTATTGTTTATGCTTTTCATCTATGCTGTTCCTCAAAAGAAAAGCATTACTAATACAACTGAAACGCAAGCTTTTTATCTAATAGACACCTCAAGAAGCTATATAAATTGGCAAAACTATCACAAGGGGAATCTAAAATTTAAGGATGGATATGTGCAGTTAAGCCAACAAGAAATAAACGATGCACAGTTTACTATTGCCATGAATAAGATTCATGATTTAGATATTGATAATAAACTTTTAAAAGGTACCTTAGAGAATGTCCTAAAATCGGCTGATTTTTTTAATGTTGGTGTTTTTCCGGAAGCAAAGTTTGAATTACATGCTATTCAGAAAACAAAAAAAGATAATTACCGTTTCACCGGTGATTTTATTTTATTTAGAAACGGTATTTGCCATAATTTTACCGGAAATGTACGGTATAAAAAAGATAGTCTTTACCTAGACACAGACTATATACATATAGACCGAACCGATTGGGGTATCTATTATCTTTCAGCAAAAAATCCCAATCCAAAAGACGAAGAGGAAAGCTATGTAGTAGGTGATACGATACGAATTGATGTGCATATCGCTTGCTACAAAAAAGAATAATAAGGCTTATTTAACGCCAAATAATTTATTAAAGAAGGATACCTTCTTTTCCTTAGACATCTCTTTTATTTGATCTTCCGGATGATTTCCCAATCCAAAGAACTCTTTTTTATCACAATTCTTTACAATAATTTCCTCCACCATTTCATCATAAGTCATCCCCAG
>JANTGO010000058.1 GCA_024763015.1 Flavobacteriaceae bacterium | reverse complement strand
GCCAAATATTTTGGAGTCAAAATCGATTTGAATTGTTTGATTCTACTAAGGTTAATACTGTTCCATTTGAACTGGTTAATGATTTAATTATTGTAAAAACAAATATTAATGGCACGAATCTAAACCTCATTTTTGATACGGGTGTTAAGCAAACGATTCTTATTAATATGCAAGCAAATGATAGTGTTCATTTTGAGCATATTACCAAGAGAAATTTTAGCGGCGTAGGTATCGAAAAAACAGTTATTGAAGCATCCGAATCAAAAAAGAATTTAATTAACCTGAATGGGCAAGTTTACAATAATGATGCGACCTTGTTTATTATTACCAGTCATAAATTTCATTTGTCCGAGCATATTGGTATCGTTGTTAACGGTTTTATAGGAGGTGAATTAATCAAAGACTTTGTCGTCAAGATTGACTACAAAAAGAAAATTTTACAATTTTATAAACACGATGTATTTTACAAGAAGAAACAGCATAGATTTACTAAGATTCCTATTAGTATTATCAATTCCAAACCTTATGTAGCTGCGAAGATTCAGTATAGTAAGAGGCAGAAGCCACAAATATTAAGGCTGTTAATCGATACAGGAAATGCAGATGCTTTGTGGTTATTTAACAGAAAAAAGGGTGCTATTCCAAAATACAAAAAACAAATAGCCGATTTCTTGGGCAGTGGTTTTAGCGGTAAAGTAGAAGGAAATCGCATTAAGACGGACATTTTTAGACTTGGCAAGTTTAAATTAAAGCATATTTATGCAGCTTTACCTGATTCTGTGTATTTTAAAACAATAGTACGTAATAATCATTTTGATGGGATTGTCGGTGATGATATATTAAAGAAATTTTATGTTGTTTTGGATTATAAAAATAAATTTATCTTGCTAAAAAAATACAGGCATAATTTTCGCAAACACTTCTTTTTTAACAATAGTGGTGTTTATCTTGCATACGATGGAAAAGTTATGGGAACCGTTCAATCAATCAAAACAAATTATTTATTGAAGCCCAGTTCCAATCGTGCTTTCTATTTCGCTGAAGAAGCTATTGATTATGAATATGAAACCAAATTGTTGGACAAAATTGTCATTAGTTATATCCGTAAGAATTCCCCCGCAGATAAATCGGGTTTGATCGAGGGAGATATGATTTTAAAAATCAACGGAGAAAGTGTTTACGATTATCGTCTCGACGAAATTGCCAAAAAGTTTTTTTACCAAAATAGTAGAAAAGTAGAATTTGAAATACTTCGCAATGGATCCGTGTTACATTTTGTTCTTTATAATGATGATATTTTAAACTAGATCTTTTTTTTCTCCATATAAATATAACCGCCTATCAGTGCGCCAATTATCAGTAAGGTGATAATGGGATGTGATACAAAACTCAATTGATAGTTAAGAATCAAAGCCAAAGCAACGCCAATAATGGCACCGCCAAAATGAGCTTCGTGCCCGATGTTACTCGATTGGTTTTGGCTACCTTTGGTCGTGTACCATAAATAGCCCAGTGCATATAAAAAGCCGGGGATGAAAAAGTTTATGGTCATAAAAGGTTCTACTGTAATGGCAGCGAAAACAACTGCGTTAACCCCACCGGACGCGCCAATTGCTGCATACCACAAGTTATTTTTATGAAAATAATACGAGAGGTAATTCCCTAAAATAACACCCCCAAAATAAATCATTAAAAGTCCTTTCGTACCAAATATAGACTGTGTGAAATCACCAAAGAAGTATAATGTGATCATATTAAAAATGAAGTGCGTCCAATCTGCATGTAAAAAAGCACTGCTAATCAGACGATAATACTCGCCACTTTGAATACCTGAAACCGAAAATTTGTATTTATCAAATAAGCTACCATCGTTAAATCCCATATAGGTAACAATACCGGTAGCTATAATAATCATTAGTGTAGTTGACATATAATGTGTTTTTTATTTTGCCAAAGATAATCAAAAACCATGCTATTGACACATTGTCATATAATTTATGACAAATCTTGTTTTAGGATAATTTAAACCAATTATTCACTATTTTTTTAAGGCTTTTTCTATCGTCAAAATTTTTGTGAACATATTCACCTTTTATATAATTATAATCCTTAATCCATTCTTTGTGGTTTTTTGCTAAATCTTTGATCGAATGTATGATGTAGGCAACTTCTGCATTGGTGGTTGTGGGATGAATGGACAAGCGAATCCAACCGGGTTTGTTTTTTTCGTTTCCTTTTTCAATTTCAGCGACAATTTTATGTGATTTTTGCTTGTCAACGCCTAGCAAAATATGTCCGTAAGTACCGGCACAAGAACAGCCACCACGCGTTTGAATACCAGACCTATCATTGAGCATTTTAACGCCTTGGTGATAGTTTAAATCTGTAATATTAAAGGAAATAACGCCCAACCTGCCTGTGCAATTGTCTTCCAATATTTTAACATTTGGAATTTGTTTTAAGCCCGTAAATAGTTGTTTCAAAATCTCGTGTTCGCGTTTTAAAATATTGTCAATACCCATTTGTTCTTTGAGCTCAATAGCCAAAGCTGTTCGAATGGCTTGTAAAAAACCGGGCGTTCCTCCATCTTCACGCAATTCGATATCGTCAAAATAACGATGTTCGCCCCAAGGGTTTGTCCAAAGAACGGTTCCGCCTCCGGGTTGGTCTGGAATGCTGTTTTTATAAAGTACTTTGTTAAAAATTAGAATTCCGCTAGTGCCCGGCCCTCCTAAAAATTTATGCGGTGAGAAAAAAATAGCATCCAATCTTTGACTTTCGTCTGAAGGATGCATATCTATTACCACATAAGGTGCCGAACAAGCAAAATCGACAAAACAATAACCACCGTGTTTATGAATTGTTGTAGCGACTAATTTATAATCGGGCATTATACCCGTTACGTTAGAGCAAGCAGATACCGAAGCAATTTTTAGTTTCCGATTATTATATTGATTTAATAATTTGTCAAAAGCTTCAAAATCAACATCTTTTACATTTTTGTATGGAATAATTACGACATCTGCAATGGTTTCTAACCAAGAAGTTTGGTTGGAATGGTGTTCCATATGTGTAATAAAAACTATCGGCTTATCTTCCTCTTTTAAACGTATTTGTTTCTTGAAATCTTCGTGAAGATGAAGCCCTAAAATCCTTTGAAATTTGTTGATGGCGCCGGTCATTCCGTGTCCCGATTGTAATAGGACATCATCTTCATTGGCATTTACATGCTTTTTAATAATTTCCTTGGCTTGTTCGTAGGCAGAAGTCATCAAACTGCCACTAACCGTAGTTTTGGTGTGTGTATTGGCAACAAATGGGCCGAAGTCTTCTGTAATTTTTTCTTCGATTGGAGCATACAATCTGCCACTGGCTGTCCAATCCGTATATACCAAAGGCATCACACCAAATGGCGTGTCAAAGACTTCGTCAATTCCGACTATATTTTCTCTGAATTTTTTGAAATAATGTTCCAAGGATTTTTCTTTCATATCAAAGGTCCTTTTGCGATGATTTTAAGACATCAATTTTTTTAGTGATTGCATCGCTTCTGTTGCTAAATCATCTGCTTCTTTTTTCGATCTAGCTTCTGCATAAATTCTTACAATCGGTTCGGTATTTGAGGTTCGAATCTGTACCCAAGCATCGTCAAAATCGACGCGCAAGCCATCTTGAACATCTATTTCGGCTTGTTTGTATTTATCTGAGAAATGGGAAATAACTTTTTGAATATCAAAATTTTCTGTAATATTCATTTTATTTTTACTCATAAAATATTGTGGGTAGGAAGCCTTCAATTCAGATAATTTTTTTTGACTTTTTGCCATATAGGACAGTACCAGTGCTATACCGAGTAGTGCATCGCGGCCGGCATGTAGTTTGGGGAAAATGACACCACCATTTCCTTCGCCACCAATAATCGCATTTGTTTGACGCATTTTTTCCACCACATTGACTTCACCGGTTTTGGCTTTGGCATATTTCACGCCATATTTGTCTGATATGTCCTTTAAAATCCTTGAAGATGAAAGATTTGAAACCGTATTTCCTTTGTTTTTTGACAAAATATAATCGGCTACGACAGCCAGTGTGTATTCTTCGCCAATCATTTGACCGTTTTCGTCGATTAGCGCCAGACGATCGACATCAGGATCCACTACAATGCCTATATCAGCACCGGTTTCTTTAACTTTTTGCATAATGGCTTGCAAGTTTTTTGCCAGCGGTTCGGGATTGTGTTCAAAATTACCCGAGACATCGCAAAACATACAAGTAGATGTAACGCCCAATCTATCAAGCAGTTTAGGAATTGCCAATCCTCCGGTAGAATTTATGGCATCGATTACAGCTGTATATTTTTGTTTTTTGATAGCTGCTATATCGACTTCTTTTAAATCGAATATTTTATCGATATGTTCATCGATATAGCCATTGTTATGTTTTGTAATTTTTCCTAAATCATCAACCTTCGCATAGTCAAATTCGTTGTTTTTGATTATTTGAAGTAGTTTTTCGCCATCCAAAGCAGATAAAAATTCACCCTTTTCGTTAAGCAATTTCAGGGCATTCCATTGTTTTGGATTATGGCTTGCCGTCAGAATGATACCGCCGTCTGCTTGCAAACCCGTTACTGCCATTTCGACACTTGGTGTGGTGGACAAGCCTAAGTCTATAACATCAATTCCTAAGCCGTTCAAAGTGTTTTGAACAATATTTTGAATCATAGGACCGGAGATTCGGGCATCTCTTCCAATACAAACACTCAATTTTTTTTGCGGAAATTTTTGTTGCATCCAAGTGCCATAAGCTGATGCAAATTGTAGGGCGTCCAAGGGGGTTAAATTCTCTTCGGGGCGACCACCAATAGTGCCGCGAATTCCGGAAATACTTTTTATTAAACTCATATTTTATTGTTTGATGACAAATATAAACATAAAATCGTAGACTTAATCTTGATAAATACATAAAATCAAGATAAATTTGCCTTACATTTGTGGCATAGAATTTTCTTTGAATGTTAATGCCAATATAAATATAATGATGAAAAATTTATTAAAAACTGCTTTTGTATTTTTTTTATTGCTTGTTTCTTGTAACTCAAGTAAATCGTTGCATACGGAAATGTATAAGGGGCAACCGATATTAGTAGGTAAAGCCCAAAGGTCTGATTTGGAGAAAGTGCCTTATAACGAATGGTTTACACCGGAATACAAGGCTTATCAACCCAACAAAAATGCCATTAATAACCTAAAAAATGTCATCAATGATTATCAAATTACGGTGGTAATGGGTACTTGGTGCGGTGATAGCCAAGAGCAAGTGCCTGATTTGTACAAGGTTTTGGACTTGTCGGGATACAAGCACGATATCACTTTGTTTTGTGTGCCCAGAAATTATAAGGAATACGAACCCAGCGCAAGTTATAATTTGTTAAGAGTTCCGACTATTATTGTTTATAAAAACGGTGAAGAAAAAGGACGAATTATCGAATACCCCATGCAAAGAATTGAAACGGATTTGCTCAAGATAATGACCAAGCAATTTTATAGGCATGAATTGTTGGAATAATTTATAAAAATACACTGCTTAAAAATTTAAGATTTTATTTATTTTTTGCGATAGAAAGCAGTAGCTGGGAAATAAATTAATTTTTAATATCCGGATTGTTTAAAGATGTTGCAAATTTTTAGAAACTTTTGATATGGCAATTAGAATAAAAATGAAGAAAAATATCACAATCAATAAATTCCCTATGAAGCCTATTAGCGGATTGTAAGTATTTTTTTAAAACTTCCAAGTTCCTTTACTTTTAGAATCGTATAAACCAGTTAAGTTTCTGTATGTAAAGCTATTATTCTTATTAATTATTAACTCTGTAAGAGTAAATTCTGTTTTAGATTGATATTTTCCAACAACACTTTCATTATTAAGCTTTTGAGATGAACAAGAGATAAATAAAGTGATAGTTAGAAATAATTTTAATGCCGTTTTCAGTTATTTAATTTTTTATATAAACCTGTTCTATTGCGGTTCCTTTATAATATTGGAATAACTTTCTATATATAATTGAACCTTTTCCCCGCTGCCGAACAATTGTATCCTGTGGTTTTAACAAATATAATCATAAAATTTACCTGTTATTTGACAGATACCAATTTTAAAAAAATATTTTTCTTCTATAAATAAAATGTTAATAAATTTGAATATTTTTATAAATTTGTGGGTTTAAAAGGTTTTGCATCAAAAGTGCTACTATTCTTAAGTTTTACAAGCAAACGCATAGAGTTTTGGTCAATAAAAAAATATTTAACATGAGGAAAGATACAGATTACACGCCGGAAGAACAAGTGCAAATTCAAAAAGCATTTGATGAATTGTTAAATACCACTTATCAAAAAATTGAAAAAGAAGAAGTGGCTTTGATTACCAAGGCATTTGAGGTTGCTAGAGATGCCCACAACGGACAACGTCGTAAATCAGGTGAGCCGTACATTTTTCATCCCATTGCGGTTGCCGATATAGTAGCCAAAGATGTTGGTTTGGGTGCCATTTCTATCGCATCGGCGCTATTGCACGATGTCGTGGAAGACACTGAAGTAACCCACGAAGATATTTATACACTTTTTGGACATAAAATTAGCAGAATAGTACGGGGGCTTACCAAGATAAAGCAATTAAAAAACGATAAGAATCTTTCCTTGCAAGCAGAAAATTTTCGTAAGATGATTTTGACGCTTAATGAAGATGTTAGGGTTATTTTGATTAAGATAGCAGATCGTTTGCACAATATGCAGACGATGGACAGCATGCCCAAGCACAAGCAAGAAAAAATTGCTTCAGAGACCTTGTATATTTATGCACCGCTTGCACATAAATTGGGTTTGTATAATATTAAATCCGACTTAGAAAATCTGGGTTTAAAGTATACCGAACCGGAGATTTATAAGGAAATAGAAGGAAAAATTGAAGAATCTAAAGCCGTTCAAGAGAAATATATCGAAACGTTTAGCAATTATATAAAGGATTCTTTAGAAGAAGAAGGGCTTAATTTTGAAATTACGGGCAGGTATAAATCTATTTTTTCCATCTATAGGAAAATGATGCGAAAAAAAGTAAGTTTTGAAGAGGTTTATGACAAATTTGCGATTAGAATTATCTACCAATCGGTTCGTAAAAATGAAAAAATCTTAGCTTGGAAAATTTACTCAATAGTAACGGATCATTTTAAACCCAATCCCAGCCGTTTGCGCGATTGGATTTCACAACCCAAATCAACAGGTTATGAAGCACTACACACGACGGTTATGGGTCCTGAAAAAAAATGGGTCGAAATACAAATTCGTTCCAACAGAATGAATGAGATTGCCGAGAAAGGTTATGCGGCTCATTATAAATATAAACATGGCGCTGATGAAGAAGTGGGTATTGAAACTTGGCTAAATAAATTAAAGGACTTACTAGAAAATCAAGATGATAGTGCCGTGGATTTTATCGAAGATTTTAAGTTAAATCTTTATGCCAAAGAGATTTATATATTAACACCCACCGGGGATATTATTTCCTTGCCAAAAAATGCCACGCCACTTGATTTTGCCTATGCCATTCATACTGAAGTGGGGATGCATTGTCGTGGTGCAATGGTCAATGGCAAATTGGTACAACTCAATTATCCTTTGCGAAGTGGCGATGTGGTCAAAATTATTACTTCTTCCAACCAAAACCCGAAATTGAACTGGCTGGATTTTGTAAAAACAGCAAGGGCAAAATCCAAAATCAAGGCATATTTAAAACAAGAACAGAATGATATTGTAGAAGAAGGAAAAGAAATTCTGCATCGAAAATTACGACAATTAAAGTTAAAATACAACGAGGAAACCATAAACAATTTGGTGTCATTTTTAAAACTAAAAACAAGCCAAGATTTGTTTTATAATGTCGGAGCGGGAATCGTGGATAATAAAATGCTAAAGAATTTTGCATCAGCGCGTTCCAATGTTTTATTTGACTTTTTTAAAAAGAAATTACGTAGAAAACCCGGTGATTTTCAGACTGCAAAAGAGGATGTTAGCATTAACTATGACACGATTGTATTTGGACAAGATGAACAGCAATTAGATTATAAACTGGCCAATTGTTGCAATCCCATTCCCGGAGATCAAATTTTTGGATTTACAACCATAAACGAAGGCATAAAAGTCCATAGAAAAGACTGCCCGAATGCCTTAAGTTTGCATTCAAATTATGCTTATCGTATTCTTACGGCTCGTTGGATTGATTCGACCAAGCATGATTTTGTAGTGCATCTAAAAATTACAGGATACGACCGCCCGGGTATGGCAAAAGATATTACCCGTTTGATATCTGATGATGAGATGCTTGATATGAAAAATGTAAATCTAAAAGCACAGGCAAATATGTTTGAAGGAGAAATTTCGGTTTATGTAAAAAATACAGATTACCTCAAGCAGGTAATCAATGATTTAAAAGCCATAGAAGGGGTAAAACAAGTATTGCGAATGAAATAATACGTAAACTTACATGCTTGCCATCGACGTGCAAAATATTTCTGTATCTTTATCGTTCTAAAATAAAAGAATTTCAATGAAGTATTCCTTATTAGTATTTCTGGCGTTTCTTCCATTTTTTTTGACGGCTCAAATAGGTGGAGATGCGGTATTTAAGTTTTTAAATTTATCAATTTCTGCCAAGCAAGCAAGTTTGGGTGGAAAGGTTTTTACGGGACTTCATAATGATATTTTTCAACCGGCATATAATCCGGCGACCATAGATTCAGCTATGGACAATCATCTGGGGGCAAATTATTCCAGTTATTTAAGTACGATTAATTATGGCAACATTGCCTATGCGCGCACGTTAAAAAAATATGGAACAGTTTATGCGGCAATTTCATACGTTAACTATGGTAGTTTTCAATATGCTAGTGAAGACGGAACGCGTAACGGAACTTTTGGCGCCTCGGAGAGTGCGATCATCTTGGGTTATGCCTATAGAATACCTAACACGAAATTTAAAGTGGGTTTAAATGCCAAATTTATTCTTTCGAATTTGGAAAATTACGCTTCCACCGGAATTGCAGGAGATTTGGGGCTACTGTATAGCGATGATGAAAAGGGTGTTTATTCGGGACTTGTTTTTCGAAATTTTGGTACGCAAATAACTACTTATCAAGGTGTTGTTGAGCCATTGCCCTTTGAAATAGATTTTACTTTTGCCAAAACTTTCTTACATGCCCCTTTTAAGTGGTTTGTTACTTTGGAAAACTTGCAAAAACCCAAAATTGCTTTTGTAAATGAAGCGCATAATACGCAAGACCCAAATGGAAATGAAATTGAAGAAAATATCGGACTTGCCGATCATATTTTTAGACATGTTATCTTGGGGGTAGAGTTATTTCCAAAAAAGAGGTTTCATATCAGTGCCGGATATAATTTTAGAAGGGCAGCAGAGTTGGGCCTGAAGGATTCCAGATTTGTCAATGCTATAAATTTTGGAATCGGACTAAAATTGAGAAAATTTGAAGTCAATTACGGCTATGGAAATTATAATTATGCTTCAAATGCCAGTTATTTTAGTGTGGCGATTAACTTGAATGAGTTTTAAACAGCAATAGAAAAAATACAATAAGAAACGATTAATAAATGAATAAAATTACTATTGCCATTGACGGACACTCGTCTACAGGAAAAAGTACACTGGCAAAACAACTGGCAAAAGCCCTGCATTACATTTATATAGATACCGGCGCAATGTACCGTGCGGTTACCTATTATGCCTTAGAAAATGGATTTATTTCAGAAAATCATTTTGATAAGGAAGCGCTTATCAATCATTTAGATGATATTCATATCAGTTTTACATACAATCCCGATTTGGACTTTGCTGAAGTATATTTGAATGGTAAGAATATTGAAAAATTCATTCGTCAGATGAAAGTGTCTAATTTTGTCAGCGAAGTCGCTACACTACCCGAAGTACGTGAAAAATTAGTAGCGCAGCAGCAAGAAATCGGAATGGAAAAAGGTGTTGTAATGGATGGGCGTGATATCGGTTCGGTTGTTTTTCCGGATGCCGAACTCAAGATTTTTATGACGGCTTCTCCTGAAGTTAGGGCACAACGACGTTATGATGAAATGTTGTCAAAAGGGCAAAAGGTAAATTTTGATAAAGTACTTGAAAATGTGATGAAACGCGATAGAATTGATTCCGGTAGAAGTGCTTCGCCCTTGCGAAAAGTGGATGATGCTGTTGAAATAGACAACAGTAAATTAACTAGGGAAGAACAGTTTGACAAAGTCTTAAAACTGGCCAAAGAGCGCATCTCAAAGTCTAACCAATATTAATTATTTATTCTAAAAAATTCAGATGAAAAAAAATATACTACTATTTGTCTTTGCATTGTTTACAGCTTTTTTTGTTAGACACAAATATAAATCGAATTTTAACGAGCATTTAATTCAACAGAAATATATAGAATTTGCCAAACTTGACCACCCCGATGCAGCAGCTTTTAGGGATTATATCATGATGATGGATCCCAAAACGGGACAAATTCCTTTTGAGAGATATCCGGTTGCTTTGCGACAAACCAAGCAACAGCAAGCTTTATATAAGAATGCTGCTTCGTTAACTTGGGCACCGATTTCAAGCAATATGGGCGGAAGGACCAAAGCCATAACGCAAGACCCAAACGATACTTCGGGCAAAAAATTATGGGCAGGAAGTGCCACCGGCGGTTTATGGTACAACAATGATGTAACGGATGGAACCAGTAGTTGGCATCCGGTTAGCGATGTTTGGGAAAGTTTGTCGGTGAGTGCCATTTGTTTTGACCCCATTCAAACACAAAATATGTATGTAGGAACCGGTGAGTACGAAACCGCCATTACCAATATGTATAGAGAATCGTCGGGTAGGGGATACGGTATTTGGAAATCAACTGACGACGGACAATCTTTTCAATTATTACCAAGCACTCAGAACTTTTCTTATATCAGCGATATCGCTATCAAGGACGAAGGAGGCGTAGTTGTAATTTATGCCGGTGTGTTGTCAGGTGTTTATCACGGTGGTGATTTTCAATCAATGCCCAGTGATGGTTTATACCGTTCTGCAGATGGCGGTGCTACTTGGACGCAAGTTTTACCCGATATTCAAGGAAGCAATGTCCCTTACAGTCCATCGGATATCGAAATTACATCCTCCGGAAAAATATTTGTAGGAACCAAAAGAAACCGAGACGGACAAGGAGGCGCTTGTATTTTATCATCCGATACCGGTTTACCGGGCAGTTGGACGGTTAATCGACAGTATCAAACCAATATTATAGCCAGTAGCGATTACAATATTCCGGCTAGGGTGCAATTGGCTTCATCGCCTAGTAATCCCAATAGGATTTATGCCATTATTGCTGCGCAATCTAATACGGTTTTGTTATCTAATTTTCCGACAACACACGGTAAATATTTATTAAAATCTGATAATGCCGGATTGACTTGGCAAGTAGTAAACAATCCCGGTGATGGTAGCAGAAATTGGGCATATTTGGCCTGGCATGCATTTTCTATTAAAGTGGATCCCAACGATGAAAATTTGGTTTATGCCGGTGGATTGGATGTGCATAGAACAACTGATGCCGGTCAAAATTGGGAAAAATTGTCCGACTGGCGAGCTATGTACTCAGGAGGAGGTTTGGATTATGTGCATGGCGATATACACGATTTTACGTATTTAGGTAATTCCCAAGAAATATGTATCGCAACAGATGGAGGAGTATTTTATTCAGCTAATGCTGATGATACTGTTAATGATGTAACTTTTCAACCGGCAAATACAGATTATGCCACCTTGCAGTTTTATTCGGCAGCGATAACGCCTTCCGGTCCCGAAGCATATATGGGCGGTTTGCAAGACAACGGAACTTTGTTGTCAACAGGAACTGCTTTTACTGAAAATAACATGATACAAGGAGGTGATGGTACATTTTGTACCTTTGATAAAGATCAACCTAGTCTAAAAATTACTTCTACTTACAACAATGCTTTTCAGTTTTATGATTTGCAAGCGGGTATTTATGATGGGATTAACTTAAATACAGGAACTTTTATCACGACTTTTGATTATGATTCTGTCAACAATATTGTTTGGACAAATGCTTGTGATGAATTGGGAAATGATGCCGATAAAGTAAGTAAAATATTTGGCTTTACTAATAATTCTACGCAAAGTATTGACGTAAATATGGGCACCGGAACCAATGTCCCCTTTTCGGCGGTCAGATTAGCAGGAAGTAATCAATTATTGCTAGGGACTTCGGAAGGGCAGATTTTTAAGGTGAACAATATTACCTCAACACCTAGCAGTCAAAATATTGATCATGGAAACTTGCCCAATGCTTTTGTATCCTGTATTCAATCTAATGCAGTAGCAGATACGATTTTGGTAACGATGTCAAACTATGGTGTGCCTTCGGTCTGGCAAACCTATAATGGCGGTAGTACTTGGCGAGATATTTCCGGTAATTTACCCGATATGCCTGTCCGTTGGGCGATATATCATCCGCAAAATAAAAATGCCATTATGTTGGCAACCGAATCAGGTGTTTGGGCAACCAACAATGCAAATGAAGCAAATGTGGTATGGGTGCC
>JANTGO010000057.1 GCA_024763015.1 Flavobacteriaceae bacterium | reverse complement strand
CTCGGCTGATAAAATGACTTATTTTGAATGGTTAGAACTGCTGAAATCATCGAAAAAAGCCCAAAAAAATAATATTTTTGAATTAATTGATAAGTTTTTAAAAGACAAACCAAAGATTGTTCCGGTAAAAGGAAAAGTCTCCAAACCGCCTGTTATTATTGAGCAAAGCGTGCAGGAAAAACAAATGCTGATGACCGAAACTTTGGCAAATTTATATGTCAATCAAAAAAAATTTGACAAAGCCATACAAGCTTTTAAGATATTAAGTTTGAAATATCCAAAAAAAAGTAGTTATTTTGCAAATCGAATAGCCGAAATTAAACAAAATTTAAAATAGAGATTATGAGTTTATACATTTTTATGTTGCTAATTGCAGTCGTTGCATTTTTATTGATACTTATTATTATGGTTCAAAACCCCAAAGGAGGTGGATTAGATGCCAGTTTTGGTGGTGCCGGTGGTAGCACAATGGGTGGCGTGCAACAAACAACCACTTTCTTGGATAAAGCCACATGGTATTTGTTCGGTTTTATGGTTGTTTTGATTTTGCTTTCTAATACCGTTATCATCAGACCGACCGATCAAGTAGATACACAAGTAAAACAAGCAATTGAGAATCACATCCCTGCTCAAGATTCAAATGCAACCCCCGCACCCAATCCGATTATTCCGGATAAAAATGAATCTAAACCGGTTAAATAAACGGGTTTTTTATAGAATTTAAAGTGCTAATCTGTCAGATTGGCACTTTTTTTATGTAATTATTTTGCCATTTTGTATTGGCATAATTTCTGTAAAAATACTGATGGAAAATATAAATTAAAACAAATAAAAAAATAATAGAATTATGGCAAAGAATATTCAATTTGATGTAGATGCAAGAGATGCACTTAAAAAGGGTGTTGATGCTTTGGCAAATGCTGTCAAAGTTACACTAGGTCCCAAAGGGCGTAATGTTATTATAGAAAAATCTTTTGGTGGACCACAAGTTACCAAAGACGGGGTTACAGTGGCTAAAGAAGTAGAGCTCGAAGATCCCCTAGAAAATATGGGTGCCCAAATGGTAAAAGAAGTGGCATCTAAAACAAATGATTTGGCAGGTGATGGTACCACTACCGCTACGGTTTTGGCACAAGCAATGATTAGAGAAGGCCTTAAAAATGTCGCTGCCGGCGCCAATCCATTAGATTTGAAAAAAGGAATGGATAAAGCCACACAAGCCATTGCCAAAAATTTAGAAAAACAAACCGTTAAAGTTGGAAACGACTTGGAAAAAATTCAACAAGTAGCTGCCATTTCTGCCAATAACGATGACAGTATCGGTAAAATGATATCCGATGCGTTTGGCAAAGTAGGTAAAGACGGTGTGATTACCGTAGAAGAAGCCAAAGGAATGGAAACCTATGTAGATGTCGTAGAAGGTATGCAATTCGACCGCGGTTACTTGTCGCCCTATTTTATCACCAATCAAGATAAAATGGAAGTAGAATTGGAGAAACCATATATCTTGATGGTTGACAAGAAAATATCAAGCATGAAAGATTTAATTCCGGTATTGGAAAAAACAGCCCAAAGCGGTCGTCCGTTATTGATTATTGCTGAAGATGTCGAAGGAGAAGCCTTAGCAACTTTGGTGGTAAACAGATTAAGAGGTGCGCTTAAAGTAGCAGCTGTAAAAGCTCCCGGATTTGGCGACAGACGTAAAGCCATGCTAGATGATATTGCCGTATTAACCGGCGGAACCGTCATTGCTGAAGAAAGAGGTTTTACCTTAGAAAATACGGATTTGACTATGTTGGGTCAAGCTGACAGAATTACAATCGACAAAGACAATACAACGATTGTAGGCGGTGCCGGTAAAAAGTCAGATGTTGATGCGCGTGTAAAACAAATCAAAGCGCAAATAGAAACGACTACTTCTGACTACGACAAAGAAAAACTACAAGAACGTCTGGCTAAATTGGCTGGCGGTGTGGCGGTATTATATGTAGGCGCTCCTTCAGAAGTCGAATTAAAAGAGAAAAAAGATAGGGTAGATGATGCGCTAAATGCAACCAGAGCAGCCGTTGAGGAAGGTATTATTCCCGGTGGTGGCGTTGCCTTAGTACGTGCCAAAAAAGTATTGACAAAACTAAAAGCCGAAAATAATGATGAAATGACTGGTATTAAAATTGTCGAAAGAGCTATTGAAGAGCCATTAAGACAAATAGTTAATAATGCCGGAAAAGAAGGTGCCATTGTTGTAGGAAAAGTAGAAGAAGCAAGTGGTGATTTTGGTTACGATGCCAAAAGAGATGAATATGTAAATATGATGAAAGCCGGTATTATCGATCCTAAAAAAGTGACGCGTATTGCCTTGGAAAATGCAACTTCCGTTTCAGGAATGATTTTGACCACGGAAGCATCGATTAACAATATTAAAGAAGATGCTCCTGCCGGTGGCGCAATGCCTCCAATGGGTGGCGGCATGCCAATGATGTAGAACGAGACAAATTAATAAAACTAAAAAAGCGAGGAAATAAATCCTCGCTTTTTTTGTGGAGCCAAAGGGAGTCGAACCCTCGACCTCTTGACTGCCAGTCAAGCACTCTAGCCAGCTGAGCTATGGCCCCAAATCGTGATGCAAAAATAAGTAAAACTATTGAATTGCAAAAACAATTTTTTAGAAAATTGACTCGGTCATTTCTGCCGGTTTTTTGATGCCCATTAATTTAAGAATAGTCGGGGCAATATTGGCAAGAATACCATCTTTTAGCTTGGGTTTTAATTCGTTATCAATGAGTATTACAGGCACAGGATTGGTAGTGTGCGCTGTGTTGGGGGACCCATCAGGATTTGTCATGTTTTCAACATTGCCGTGATCTGCCAAGATGATAATGGCATAATCGTGTTTCAAAGCTTCCGTAACAATACGTTTTACATTTTTATCCACCGTTTCTGCTGCTTTTTTTGCGGCTTCAAAAACGCCGGTATGCCCAACCATATCGCCATTTGCAAAATTGAGCACGATTAAATCAGCCGATTCATTTTTTATTTCGGGTAACAAAGCATCGGTTACTTCGTTGGCACTCATTTCGGGTTTTAAATCATAAGTGGCTACTTTTGGCGAAGGAATCAAAATACGTTTTTCCCCTTTAAATTCCTGTTCCTTTCCACCTGAAAAGAAAAAAGTAACGTGGGGATATTTTTCCGTTTCGGCAATTCGGATTTGCTTACGTCCCTCTTTTGAAACGATTTCGCCTAAGGTATCTTTCAAATCTTCTTTTGGAAAAGCAACTTTGACTTCTTTAAAACTCTCGTCGTAAATGGTCATGGTAACAAAGTACAAGTCGAGTTTTTTCATTCCAAATTCAGGAAAATCCTCTTGTGTCAATACCTTGCTTAATTCACGTCCGCGATCGGTTCTGAAATTGTAAAAGATTACGGCATCTTTGGGTTCTATACAGGCAATAGGTTCTCCTTTTTCATCGACGTGAACAATGGGTAAGATAAATTCGTCGGTAACACCTTCTTTATAACTGTCGGCTACGGCTTTGACAATGTCTTGGGATTTTTGTCCTTCGCCTTTCACCAATAAATCATAAGCTTTTTTGACGCGTTCCCAGCGATTGTCCCTGTCCATAGCATAATATCTGCCGATAACCGAAGCAATTTGTACCGTTGTATTTTGGATGTAATCTTGTATCTCTTTTAAAAATTCAATTCCGGAGCGCGGATCGACATCTCTACCATCCATGAAGGCATGAATATAGGCTTTGACACCATATTTTTTAGCCATATCGATTAAGGCTTTTAGATGGTCGATATGTGAATGGACGCCACCATTGGAGAGCAATCCCAAAAAGTGCATTTTTTTGTTGTGATTCTTGGCGTATTCAAAGCTGTCGGTTAGTACTTTGTTTTGAAAAAAACTGCCGTCGGCAATGGCTTTGTTTATTTTGACCAAATCTTGGTAAACAATTCTACCGGCGCCCAAATTCATATGACCTACTTCCGAGTTGCCCATTTGTCCTTCGGGCAAACCCACATTTTCTCCTGAGGTGTAAATTTTGGCGTGTGCATATTTGTCGTATAAACTATCAATAAATGGGGTGTTTGCTTGTGCAATAGCAGAGACTTTTGGGTCTTGAGTCATGCCCCAGCCGTCCAAAATCATCAATATTACTTTCTTGTTCATTTGTGCTTTATTTAAGCGACAAAGGTACGTCTTTTATGGGCTTAATGTCAAGTAATTTTAGTAAATAATATACAAAGATTTTGTGTCCTGCTAAAAAGCATTTGATGATTTCAACAAGTATAAAAATTAGTAGAATATTAGCTATGAATTTCGGTAAATATGTTAAGTTATATTTTTAAATATTTGATTATTAAGAAGATAAATATAGCATAGAGTTTAAATTAGCGATGACGCATAAACAACCAAGCGCCTGTCAATACAGAAATAATAGACCATATATAATTACTTGGCGGCGGATTTTTGGGTAAAATAAGCAATGCGGTTACTACAAAAATGACAATCGTAACCAAAGCTGATTGCCATAATATTTTTTTCATTATCGGACTCATAATAATTCTTTGTTTAGTTTAGACAAATTTAGTAAATATTTGGGCGCTTGCACAATTTTTACTTAAAAAGTTTAAATTTTATTCTCGGGGCTTCGATACAATTTTACTCATTCTTCGTAAAATCACTCAGCCACCTACTATTCTGCTTAAATTACAAAGCCTAGGTCACTGGGTGATTTCAATGACTAAAAGAAATTGAAATTGTACCGAAGTGCCGGCACCTCGATACAATTAGTCAGACTAAAGCCGGACTAATCACTCGGCGACCTACGATTTTGCATTCAATGACGGGGCTTCGATACAATTCTCCCTACTTTCATCGGGAGAATCATTCAAATATTAACAAGACACTTATTTATCACAATTTTTACGGCTTAAATTTTGTATTCGTTGAAGCAAAGTAGGATGTGAATAATGTACCTTGACATACCAAGGGTGCGGGGTCAGGTTACTTAGATTATTTTTACTTAATTTTTTGAGACCGCTAATCAAATCGGCGGCATTGTGATACTGCTTGGCAAAACAATCGGCTTGGTATTCAAATTTTCTGGATAATTGATTGCTCCATAATCCTGTTATAAATGAAATAGGGGTAAACAACAAACCAAAGGCAATCACACCGATATGAAAAGAAGGTTCTGTAGCCCCCAATGCCTCTGCCAGCATTTTATTATCGATTAATAAGGATAATAAAAACAACATAATTCCGGTGCTGATGATGGAAATAATCAGGTTATAAATAATGTGTTTTCTCTTGTAATGTCCTATTTCGTGTGCCAAGACAGCTGTAATTTCGTTTGGTTCTAAATCTTGAAGTAAAGTGTCGTACAAAACAACTTTTTTCTTAGGACCAAAGCCCGAAAAATAGGCGTTGGCTTTGCTGCTTCGTTTACTGCCGTCGATGACAAAAATTTTATCGAGATTGTAATCTACGCTATTTGCTAATTTTTGCAATGCGTCTCGGAGTTCCCCTTCTTCCAATGGACGCAGCTTGTTGAATAAAGGAACGAATACACTTGTGTAAAACATATTGAGTAACAAGCTGATAACAGCCACAAAAATCCAAGCATACCACCAAAAATTACGACCGCTTAATTGGTATAGCCAAATGATAATGCCACCGATAATGCCGCCTAAAACAATGCTAAGCAGCAAGCTTTTTACTTGATCGATAAAAAACAGTTTTTTGGTTGATTTGTTGAAGCCGTATTTTTCTTCGATGACAAAAGTTTGGTAATAACTAAAAGGAAGTGAAAACAAACTGCCGGCAATAAGTAATATCCCAAAAAATAATAGCGATTGCAAGAGGCTGTTTTCTGTTAGTTGTCTTACAAATAGGTCTAGATAGCCAAATCCTTTTATAAATAAAAGGACTAATACCCCAATCAATGAAATAATAGAAGTTATTTTTGAAAAACGATAATTTTCATATTTATATGCCTGAGATTTTCGATAAGCCGACGGGTCGAATATATCTTGCAGTTCGTCAGCTGGTGTGTCGTTAAAATGCTTGGCGTTTAGGGCGTCTAAGTAATATTCCAATAAAAATTCGAGGACGATAAATCCGATAAAAATCCAAAAAAATAAGTTGGCAGACATATGCGTTATTGATTTTTGTTTTCGTCGTCCTTTTTGGGCAACAATTTAGGTTCCGTATTCTCTTGTGATTTCCTTTTTTCGTGTTTTGGATTTTTGGTGTTGAATTTATTCATCGTTCGTTGCAAGCCTTCTTGGGCAAAATTCACAATAGCATCACTTGCAAGGTCAATAATTTTTGGCAGTTCTTTGATTTGTGTTTCTGTCCATTTTCCCAGAACGTAGTCAACTTGTCTGCCTTGCGGATAATCTTTGCCAATGCCCATACGTAGGCGAGGATATTGATTGCCTCCGATGAGTTCTTGAATACTTTTAAGCCCGTTATGACCGCCATCACTGCCCTTGGGTCGCATGCGGAGGGTACCAAAATCCAGATTGACATCATCTGTGATGACCAAAAGATTATTCTTATCGATATTTTCTTTTTCCAACCAATATCTGACGGCTTTACCGCTCAAGTTCATATAAGTGGACGGTTTTAAGATGACAAAACGCTTGCCACGATGATTGGCAATGGCAATATCACCATATCGCTCGGTTGTAAATTTGCTTTTTAGCTTCTCAGCAAGTCTTTCGGCGGTCAAAAAACCAATATTATGCCGGGTGTATTTATATTCTGCACCTATGTTTCCCAGTCCGACAATGAGTAGTTTTTTCATGTGTTTATAATTCTATTTTTTTATTGGTAACACATGGAACCACCATAATCATATCTTTGTGTGTAAAGAGAATTAATTGTACTTGGTGGTTTCATATTATCAAAGTTTTTCTCTTCCGAATGTACAGAAAGAAATCTGCTGAATAGGAAGCGTTTCGCCCTAGAAAAAAATTGTTTCATTTATTTGCTTCGTAAAATCTATTTAAACAATTGATTCAAATTGTTTTAAGAAGCGGATATCATTTTCATAAAACATTCTGATATCGGGAATTTGGTAAAGTAGCATAGCAATACGCTCAATACCCATTCCAAAGGCAAAACCGGTATATTCTTCGGGGTCGATATTCATATTTTTAAGCACATTCGGGTCGACCATTCCGGCACCCATAATTTCTAACCAGCCGGTTCCTTTGGTAATGCGATAATCGGTCTCGGTTTCCAATCCCCAGTAAATATCTACTTCTGCACTGGGCTCTGTAAAAGGAAAATAAGAAGGACGCAAGCGTATTTTAGATTTGCCAAACATTTCTTTGGTAAAAAACAGCAAAGTTTGTTTTAGATCTGCAAAACTAACGCCTTTATCGATGTATAAACCTTCAACTTGATGAAATATACAGTGCGATCGGGCAGAAATATCTTCATTTCTATAGACACGTCCGGGAGAAATGGTGCGGATAGGCGGTTGATGTGCTTCCATATAGCGCGTTTGTACCGACGAAGTATGGGTGCGCAACAACCAATCTGGGTTTTGTTGCAAAAAGAAAGTGTCTTGCATATCTCTGGCAGGATGATATTCGGGTAGGTTTAAAGCGGTAAAATTGTGCCAGTCATCTTCTATTTCAGGACCTTCAGATACGTTGAAACCAATGCGTTTAAAAATCTCAATGATTTGATTTTTGACGATGGAAATAGGATGTCTGCTTCCTATTTCAGTGGGATAGCCGGGGCGTGTCAAGTCCAGTTCGCCGGCTTGCTCATCATTGTTATTTTCGGCTGCTTCCTTTAAGCCGTTTACCTTTTCAGTAGCCGCTTGTTTGAGCTCATTTATTTTTTGACCAAATAGTTTTTTTTCTTCATTTGGTACATTTTTAAATTCGGCAAAAAGTTGGTTTAAAATACCTTTTTTGCTAATAAATTTAATTCTAAAAGCATCTATTTCTTTAAGGTCGTTGCTGTTGAAATTTTTTACTTCTTCGAGATATTTTTCTATTTGCTTAATCATTATTACAAATTTTATTTTTCAATATTTATGCTTGTTCTTCTTTATCTAACTCAAGTTTTTCGTGAAAATAATCCACAAAATCCATCATTGTATCTGCCATTTTATCGTCATTTGTAGCACGTCTGTAGCTGTCTGCCATCGATTTTAAGGTCTGGTGAAAAAATACACGCATTTCGAACAATTTCATTTCTTTGGTCCACAAATCCATACGAAGTGTTTGTTTTGTTTGATCATTCCAAGCCGAAATCATAATGGCTTCAGCGCTTTCATCTTGAATATCAGCATCATCAGCAGACCAATTGATTGTTTCCGGAATGCGGTTTTCATCTAATCCAATTTCAAAAATCACTTTACTTTTGTGTTTGATAGCCATTATCTACGCGGTTTAAATTTTGATTGTTTAAAAATTTCTTCTTCATCCATTTGGATGAGTTTTTGCAAAGATACTTCATTTTTTTGCATAAATTGTCTCACGATTTGCCAGCCCATATATTGTCCTATTTTTCCGGGTGTTTTTGTGTCCTCAGGAGAATAGAATTTTGAATATGGCGCCGGATTAAGAAAACGGAAGTCTAAAGTTCCTAAGGTGTTGTATAATAGTTTTTTAGAAATAAAATATTTCCAGATCATTTCTTCATTTTCTCTTGCCCACTTCATTTTTTTGGCGGTATAGCCTATTTTTAGACTGTCTGCGGTATTGGGAACATAAGCATCCAGCAGATATAATTGTTTGCCATAGTTAATCATTTTGTTGACAAAGGATTTGCTTTTTGGCGGCTTTACCTGCGTTTCTATTATGCTTTTACCTATTTCTATGGGAATTCTTTTTGGGTCTAAATTGTGTCTGATATAGACAGGAATACCTTTATAAATTGGATTTTTTTCACCAAGAAAATTATCTAATGCCAAAAACAAAAGCGTGTCTTTGTAAACCGCTCTTTTCATATAATCCCAATCGGAATAGAGCGTGATAATTTTGGGCTCTTTAAAATCTTTTTGATAATATTTGATGTGTTTAAACAATGCGGCAATACCCGATTTGTAGGCTTGCATATTTTTAAACTTTTTGTCCACTTCCTTCTTTAGTTCGCTTACAAGACTGTCATTCATTTTTTTTGTCCAAATACTATCCGGCATTTTGGGCGGAAAAAGAATTGGAAACTGCTTCTTAATTTTAGGAAGATTCTTTGGGTCTTGTCCGTAAAAAGCAAGGTCAAATCGTTCTATATCAACCTTGGCTGGTATCTTCGATACATCAACGTCAAATTTGTTGGCGTGTTGACACGAAATATTTAACAATATTAGTACGATAAAAATCGATATTTTTGTAGCTTTGTGTTTCATAATGTTTTAAAATTTTATTAGGACTTATGAATTTTAAAAGAAATCATAATACTTTTCCGTGTTAGCCCGAAAAAAAATCAGAAGACAAAATTACAAAAAGATTTTATTAGGGATGCTTAAAATTTTGCCAAACTTATGATTTGCTTTGACAATAATCGGTTTATTATTTCGTTTCATTTTCTATTGTGTATGCTAAATCATTTGGTAAACCAATTTTGACATTAAAAAAACTCAAGATATAGATGAAAAATTTCATTTTTATTATTTTTTCAACATTTTTATTCACTTCTTTTGGACAACAAAAGCATTTTGACTTGCAATGGAATTTATCTCAGGAAAAGCTAGAAGGTAAGCAATCTGACGAGGTGCCGCTTTTTCAAAAAGCCCAATATGCCTATGGTCTTGATGCTATTCGTTTTGTAAAAGTTTGGAAGTCGCAAGCTATGATAAATTCGAACTCAGTGCAGTTGACAAATCTTAAATATAGTCCGATTGCTACTAAGTTTGTTGATTTTTTAAAAATTAAGAAGTTCTTTGATAAATTTTTGCCTCGTTTGGAAACTTCCTATGGCCGAAATCAAATATATGCCACTTTTAGCGTTAATGCAATCATAAAAAAAGACAATAGGTATTATAAACTGGACGCTTTTGATGTAAAATATTCTTTTTCACCAAATGTGCAAAATAGAAATTCGCAACAGATTGTCGATAGCAGATGGGCGCAAGGCGATTGGTATCGATTTAAAATTAGTAGAACCGGCGTACAAAAAATAGATCAAAGTTTTTTGAAGGCCTTAGGCATCAATACAGATCAAGTCGACCCCGCTAAAATTAAGATTTTTGGCAATGGCGGGCGTGTCATGCCGCTTTTGAACAGTGTGCCTTTTCCTTCGGATATTAGCGAATTGGCTATCAAAGTGGTAGGCGGACAAGATGGCAGTTTTGATTCCGGTGATTACTTATTGTTTTATGGTATGGCCAATGACGGATGGTCGGATGAATATGATTCCAACTTAAATATTTATTCCGATAATGCTTATTATTATGTTCAGATAGACAATCAAAATGGCAAACGCGTAACGGCTTATCAAGAACCATCAGGTACAGTTTCTAATGTTTTTTCTAATTATCTAGCGCATAAGTATTATGAAAAGGACGAAGTAAATTTCACTTTAATGGGCAGAAAATGGTTTGAAAGTCCGATGGGCGTTTCCGCAACGACAAAAACGGCAAGTATTCATTTCGATGCAATAGATGCCTCCAAAAAAATTAATTATAGAATAAGTGCAGCCGTAGATGTCGGTAATTGCACTTTGGATGTCAAACTAAACGGACAAAATTTAGGACAGATAGACTATTATCCTGTTAGTGGGAATATAATTGTGTCTTCAGAAAGTTATCTGCAAGGACAAAAAACGGTCAGTTCGGGCGGCTTAACTTTTGATTTGGTTTTTAATAACAACCATAATTTTGATTCGCATTTATATCTGAATTATATCAATGTAGATGCTTATTGTTTGCTACAAGGAACCGGTAAGCAATTCTTATTTTACCACCCTGATGCGCAAAGTGCCGGAATAGGGGTGGGCGCATATCATTTTACACAAGCACAGAATATTACACAGATTTGGGATGTAAGCAATCCTTATGAACCTACAACGATTGATGAAAACACTGTCAATTTTGATTTAAAATTTGAATTGGGTGTGGATAAAAAATTTGTGGCAGTTGATAAAAATGATTTAATTACGCCACCAACGCCCGAGAAGTTTATAATGGCCAATCAAAACCTGCATCGCGATGTGTTTTATTTTACAGGAGGTTTTAAAGATGTGGATCAGTTGATTGTTTGCCCAAGTTTCTTGCACGATAAAGCGGAAACCTTTGCACAAATGCACAGAGACCAAGGTTTGAATGTGTATGTTGCAGATTTAGATAAAATCTATAACGAATTTGGAAATGGCAACCAAGATGTTTCATCAATAAGAAATTTTGTTAAATACATATATCAAAATGCTTCGACAGCTACAAAAAAACTCAAGTATTTGTTATTGTTTGGTGATGCCTCGGTAGATTTTAAGGGCTTGATAAAACCGCAATATTTATCAAATGGCGAGAATACCAATATTGTGCCTATTTATGAAACTTTATCGGGAAATAGTTTGGTAGCATCTTATGGTTCGGATGATTTTTTTGCCATGCTTGACCTCAATGAAGGCGGGATGACAAACACGGATAAACCGGATGTTGCTGTAGGTAGATTAATCGTTAGAAATGAAACGGATGCCGATGTTTTTTTGAATAAATACAGACATTATTTTTCTGAAGATGTTATGCAAAATTGGCGAACTTACATTAGTTTTTGGTCGGACGATTTCGACAAACCGGGCGATAATTTTATTTATCATGTCGATCCTGTTGCTGTAAATATTGCTCAAATTCACCCAGCATTTAACCAGACAAAAATTTATCAAGATGCTTATGTACAGCAAAGTACACCGGCAGGAAATCGTTATCCCGATGCCAAACGGGCTTTGCTAAACCAATTTGAAAAAGGAACTTTGATTTTGGGTTACGTGGGGCATGGCAATGAGGTGCAGTTGAGTCATGAGCGTATGTTGGATATGAACGATGCCAAGTCTTTGCATAATTTTGACAGGTTACCTTTGCTGACCACGCTTACCTGCGAATTTGGAAAATTTGATGACCCCGAAAGAGAAACGGCAGCAGAACATTTGTTGTGGAATCATTCGGGCGGAGTATTGTCAATGGTTACGACAATTCGAGAAATTTGGACTAGTAATGCCTATGCCATGAATAATACTTTTTACAATGCAATGTTTGGACTGGACGGTTCCGGAGCACTTGTGAAAAATCCGGCAGAAGCATTGCGCTTGGCAAAATGTCAAGCAGAGGCAGCCTTTTTAGGAAAATACAATGTTGCTTTCTTGGGTGATCCCGGTTTTGATTTAGCGTTTCCCAATCCAAAAATTGTGATGACATCCATCAACGGCAAACCTACTGACACGCTTAAAGCATTGCAACGCATTCATATAGAAGGCGAGGTGCGAGATGGACAAAATCAGCTTATGTCAAATTATTCAGGCATCGTTTCGCCTACAGTTTTTGATAAATATATTCAGACACATACTTTGGATAATGACCAGCAAGACCAGCCATATAATTTTACCAAAATGGGACGTAAAATTTTTCAAGGAAGTGCCAATGTACAAAATGGTAGATTTCAATTCGATTTTATCGTTCCAAAAGATATTAACTTAGCTTATGGTAAGGGGAGGATTAGTTTTTACGCCACCGACAAGCAAGATGAACAGATTGGTTATAATGAAAACATCACGGTTGGGGGTGTTGATGAAACAGCTGAAGATGATCAGAAACCACCCGAAATAAAAGCATTTATGAATGATA
>JANTGO010000056.1 GCA_024763015.1 Flavobacteriaceae bacterium | reverse complement strand
AAGTTTAGAAAAGATGTATTTAGAGGCCATAGGAAAATATTCTTTGATGATGAAACAGGTTTTTGCCCGACCTAAAAAGCACAAGATATTTTTTGAAAATTATTTTAAAGAAATTGAAGATTTGGGCATTAAGTCCATAGGGCTTATCAGTTTTATTTCATTTTTTATCGGTGGGGTAGTAACTATCCAAACCGCTCGAAACCTAAGCAATCCGTTAATCGATAAGATGTATATCGGTTATGCAACCATAAAATCTATTATTTTAGAATTTTCACCTACGTTTATTTCTATTATTTTAGCAGGAATTGTGGGCTCGTATATCGCTTCTATTATCGGTACCATGCGTATTACCGAACAGATTGATGCCTTGGATGTAATGGGCGTTAATTCTGCGAATTATTTGATTTTACCCAAGCTTATGGCAGCCGTTACTTTTTATCCGTTTTTGATTATGATTAGTATGTTTTTGGGGGTCTTAGGCGGATGGGTTGCCGGTAATTTGACCGGAATGGTTTTGAGTGAAGATTATCTTAAAGGTATTCGATATTCCTTTGATTCCTTTGATATTATATATGCTTTGATTAAGACTGTTTTTTTTGCATTTTTTATCGCTACTATTCCATCATATTTTGGTTATAATGTTCGTGGCGGTGCCCTAGAAGTGGGTAGGGCAAGTACCAAAGCGGTGATTTGGACAAGCATCACCATTATTGTTTTTAATTATATTTTAACCCAATTATTATTGAGCTGATGATCGAGGTAAAGAATCTATATAAGTCTTTTGAAGACAAAGCGGTATTAAAAGGTATTTCCGCTACTTTTGAAACCGGAAAAACCAATATGATTATAGGACGAAGCGGTTCCGGAAAAACGGTTTTTGTCAAATCGGTTTTGGGCTTGATTCAGCCTGATAGCGGTATCGTATCGTTTGACGGACGTATTTGGCGTGATCTTTCTTTGGCAGAACAACGAAAACTAAGGATGGAAATGGGCGTTGTTTTTCAGGGAAATGCGCTGTTTGATTCCTTTACTATAGAAGAAAATATTATGTTTCCGATGAAAATGTTTACCCATAAATCCTTGCCCGAAATGAAAGAGCGCGTCAATGAAGTTTTGGAGCAAGTGAATTTGGAAAATGTAAATAATAAGTTTCCGGCCGAAATTTCCGGCGGCATGCAAAAAAGGGTGGCACTGGCACGGGCTATAGTCTTATATCCCAAATATTTGTTTTGCGATGAGCCCAACTCGGGGCTGGACCCTAAAACGGCGATTATCATCGATAACTTGATACATGATTTGACTCAAAGATATGATACGACCACGGTTATCAATACGCATGATATGAACTCTATTATGGAAATAGGCGAAAAGATTATATTGCTCAAAGACGGACACAAACAATGGGAGGGCGACAAATCACAAGTTTTTATTTCCGATAATGAAGATTTGAATGATTTTGTTTTTTCATCTTCACTTTTCAGACGCGTAAAAGAATTGATGCAAAAAGAAGGAAAATTTTAATTTTATATGTGGTTAGACCGTACGCGCTTGCTCATGGATGACGATAAATTAAACCGGCTTTTACAAGCAAATGTACTTTTAGTAGGTTTGGGTGGCGTGGGTTCTTACGCAGCCGAATCGCTCGTGCGTAGCGGTTTGGGCAATTTGACCATCGTAGATGGTGACCGTGTCGATTTGACCAATATCAACAGACAATTGCCGGCATTACAATCTACCATTGGGATATTGAAAACAGAAGTAATGGCAAAACGCTTGTACGATATTAATCCCAATCTGAATTTACACATTATTAGTGATTTTATCGAACCTGATGCTTTTGATGAATTGGTTTTGATGCAAAAATACGATTATATCATCGATGCTATTGATAGCGTTTCTCCTAAAATTTATTTGATTTTGGCAGCTAAGCGATCTAAGATTAAAATTATTTCGGCAATGGGTGCCGGTGGTAAAATGGATCCGGCAAAAATAAAAGTAAGCGATATCTCAAAAACTCGTGACGATTATTTGGCACGCGTCATCAGAAAACGCTTGCGCAAAAAAGGAATTCAAAAAGGTGTAAAATGTGTTTTTTCTACCGAATTGCAAGACGAAAATGCCCTGCAAATGACAGATAATACGGGTTTTAAAAAATCGCATTACGGCACTGTGAGCTATATGCCGGCACTTTTTGGTTTGTTTGCATCCGCAGAAGTTATCAGGTATTTGACTACTTGATAATTTCCTGTTTTCTGTAGGGACTTCAAAAATTAAAAAAAACATCTAACAAATTGTAATTTAAGGTGTAATAGACAAAGAGTTTTTTCTAAATACGAACTATTCCGGTTTGCCTATGGCATACGAAGGTTTTACGTAAATTTAAACAGTATTACTTGATAATCTCAATTTCAAATAACTTATCCCACATTTTTCCGGTAACAAACAAGTGTCCTGTTTTAGGATCGTAGGCAATGCCATTCAATACATCCAAATTGGGATGTTGCGTAACTTTTTTATGGAGTTCGGATAAATCGATAATATTTTCTACAGCACCGGTTTTTTGGTCGATGATGGCCAAAGCATTTTTCATCCAGACATTGGTGTAAAATTTACCGTTTACCCATTCCAATTCGTTGATGTTTTGTATTTTGTGCTTGTCGGTATATACATTTATATAATCGTCTTGAAGCATTGTTTTTGGGTTGATACGCCAAATTTTTTCGCTGCCGTCTGACATATATATATTATGCCTGTCGTTGGTCATACCCCAACCTTCTTTGCTTTTTTTAAAACTGAAATTACCTGTTTTTTTTAAATTCCGGTTATAGATAAAACCTTCGCCACTTTGATAGGTGAGTTGGTAAATAGTATCGTGTAGAATGGTGATGCCTTCGCCAAAATATTTGTTATCTAAATTGATTTGTTGGTAGATTTTTCCTGTTTTATAATCTTCTTTTCGCAAGGACGAAGCGCCATTTCTTCCGGTGCTTTCAAACAGGGTATCTTTTGAGAATTCCAATCCTTCTATAAAAGCATTTATATCGTGTGGATAGGTATTGATGAGTTTATATTTTAGGAGTTTAGGGGCAATACCTGCATATAAATCGGCGCTGATTTGTGCATTTGCTATTTCTTTTTTATCCTTTGAAAAAACCAATCGTAGTTGATGTTCTCCTAATTTGTATTGATCATTTAAACTAAAAGAAATGCTAGTACTATACGGATAATCTTTAAACTTTTTTCCATCAATCCAAAGCGCTATTTGGTCGAGTTCGGTATCATTTATGTTATTTATTTGAAGATTTACCGCTTTATTTTGCTGCATCGGTTTTGATAAACGCACATTTATTTTTGCTTCTTTTTTACAAGCAAATAAACTTAGGATGAGTATAAGGGCAATATATTTTTTCATATTGTTTATCGGTTTATTTTATAAAGATATCTTTTATAAAAATTATAATTGAAAAAACCATTGAGTTTGTATTTCTCAATGGTTTTAAAATTATTGTAATGTAAGATTAATTAGCTGCATTTGCTGTTTTTCTAACCGGTTGGTTTAGAATAAGGTCAATAAACAAATTGATGTTGTCTTTCAAGTCTTTTCTATGCGAAATAAAATCTAAGAAACCGTGTTCCAATACAAATTCTGAACGTTGAAAACCATCGGGCAAGTCTTTTCCGGTGGTGTCTTTAATAACACGAGGACCGGCAAAACCGATAAGTGCATTGGGTTCGGCAATATTGATGTCGCCCAACATGGCAAACGAAGCCGTTGTGCCACCGGTTGTAGGGTCGGTGAGGAGTGAGATGTAAGGAACTTTTGCCATATCCATTCTGGCAATGGCTGCAGAGGTTTTTACCAATTGCATCAATGAGATAGCAGCTTCTTGCATACGTGCACCACCTGATTTTGAAATCATGACCAAGGGCGTTTTTGTTTCGATAGCAAAATCCATCGCTCTGGCAATTTTTTCACCAACAACGGCACCCATAGAACCGCCAATAAAGGCAAAGTCCATAGCAGCAACGATTAAATCTTTGCCTTTTGATTTTCCCACACCAACACTAACAGCATCGTTTAGGTTGGTTTTTTTATAGGCTTGTTTTAAGCGCTCGGTGTATTTTTTGGTGTCTTCAAAATTGAGTGGGTCTTTCGATTTCATTTCCGGCCAAAGTACCTTGAATTTTGCATCGTCAAAAAGAATTTCAAAATATTCTTTACTTCCAATACGCATATGATAATCATCTTCAGGGCTAACATACAAATTTTCTATAAGTACTTCCTTATCGACAATTTTTCCCGAAGGTGTTTTGTACCATAAACCTTTGGGCACATCTTTTTTTTCTTCGGTGGGCGTTACAATTCCCTTTATTTTTCTTTTAAACCAAGACATATTATTATTTTTTGATTGTATAATTTATTTTAGAGTACGTCAACGTTATTGAGGTCTTCAAAAGCTTTGCTCAAACGTTTAACAAAGGTCAATTCGCCTTCGCGTAACCATTTTCTGGGGTCGTAGTATTTTTTGTTGGGAAGATCAGTGCCTTCCGGATTACCGATTTGTGTTTGAACATAATCGTGATATTTAGCAAAATAATCTCTGACACCTTCCATAAAGGCATATTGCGTATCGGTATCGATATTCATTTTGACCACACCATAGCTGACGGCATCTTTGATATCTTTAAGGGCAGAACCACTTCCACCGTGAAAAACGAAATTAACAGGTTGCGCTTTTGTATCATATTTATTTTGAATGTAAACTTGAGAATTTTTTAATATATCGGGACGCAAAATCACGTTTCCGGGTTTATAAACACCGTGCACATTTCCAAAAGAAGCCGCAATCGTAAAGAAAGGACTAACCTTGCTCAATTCTTCATAGGCATAAGCCACTTCTTCGGGTTGGGTATAGAGTTTGGCATTGTCAACATCTGTATTGTCCACACCATCTTCTTCGCCACCGGTAATCCCCAATTCTATCTCGATATGCATATCCAGTTTTTTCATTCTTTCCAGATATTTTTTGCTGATAGCAATGTTTTCTTCAATTGGTTCTTCTGATAAATCCAACATATGAGAACTGAACAGCGGTTTGCCGTTTTCCTTATAAAATGCTTCACCTGCATCGAGTAAGCCGTCTATCCAAGGCAACAATTTCTTGGCAGCATGATCGGTATGAATAATGACAGGTATATCATATAGCGCAGCCAAATCATGAATGTGTTTTGCACCGGCAACAGCACCTGCTATAGAAGCTTGTTGATGCTCGTTGGAAAGAGATTTCCCGGCATTAAAATGTGCACCGCCGTTAGAAAATTGAATGATAACAGGCGCATGCATCTTTTTTGCTGTTTCCATAGCAGCATTTATAGTATTTGATCCGGTTACGTTAACAGCCGGAATGGCAAAGCCTTTTTCTTTGGCGTAGTTAAACAAGTTTTGTAATGCTTCTCCGTAAACAATTCCAGAAGGTATTTTCATTTTTTTTATATGTTTTTATTAATGTGTTTGTTATTCTTATAATTAGAAGAGACTCGTTTCAATATTTTTTTTTAATTGAAATAAGGCACTATTTGCAATTTTTTTTATGCTGTAAATTTACTGAAAAAAAATTAGAACGAAATTTATTTTTTAAACCAAACTAAAATTTATGACTTCTCTGTGATATTTGATGCTGAAATAATATGTTCCCCAAAAGTATTCATTTAAACTGATTATTTTTGCAAAATGTTGTTAATCAATATATTGTGGTTTTATTTATAAAAAATGACATCAGCATTATAAGTGTTTGATAATAATTGAGTTTGGTGCGTCTTTTAGCTGAAGTTTTTTTCAATACATCTTAATAAGTTTGCAAAATAAAAACACTATTTATTCAGTAAAATTCATTAGTTTTGCAAAATATTTTAAACAGAAGTAAAATGCAAATAGAAAAAAAAGATTTAGATAAATTAACAGCGCAATTAAGCATTAAAATTAATGAAAAGGATTATGCTGAAAAGGTTGAAAAGAAACTAAAAGATTACAGAAAAAATATGGATATGCCCGGCTTTCGAAAAGGAAAAGTGCCGATGAATCTTGTCAAACAAAAATACGAGCGCGCATTGATTGCCGATGAGGTTAACAATTTAATGCAAAAAGCCATTAACGATTATTTGCAAGATAATAAATTGCCTATTTTGGGTTATCCCATTCCTTCGGAAAATCAAGAAGAAATCGATTGGGCTAATGCTACTGAGTTTGAATTTAACTATGATTTGGGTATCGCTCCCGAAGTACAAATCGACTTGGAAAAATTAGAAAATATTCCGGCTTATACTATTACTGCCGATAAAAAAATGGTCGATAAAGAAGTTGATCAAATCAAGCAACAGTACGGTAGCTTTTCCGATTTGGAAGAAGTGCTAAAAGATTCTTTTGTGTTGGGAACATTTGCCAATGCTGAAGAAGGAATTACCAGCCAAACCACTGTCAAAATGGAAGATTTGACCGACGAAGCGCAAAAACTTCTTTTGGCTAAGAAAAAAGACGATGTGGTTACTTTTAATTCTAAAGAACTCTACAAAGATGCCCACACCTTAATGCATGCTTTGAATATCGACCATGATAGGGTTCACGATTTGGATGTGCCTTTAACTTTTAACGTAGAAGGAGTTTTCGAACTCAAGCCTGCCGAAATCGATAAAGAATTATTGGACAAAGTCTTTGGCGAAGGAAAAATTGAAGATGAAGAAGGATTGCGTAAATTTATCAAAGATGATATTGAGAAACAATTAGAGCAAACTTCAGACAATCAATTGCTAAATGATGTAACCGAAAAATTGTTGGAAACGACTAAGTTTGATTTGCCCGAAGATTTCTTAACCCGTTGGATTGCGATTGATTCACAAGGAAAAATCACCGGTGAAAAAGCCAAAGAGGAGTATAAAAATGCTGAAAAAGGATTAAAATACCAATTGATTGAAGAAGCCGTCGCCAAAAAATATGATATTAAAGTGACTAGAGATGAATTGATGAATTTGACAAAAGACTTGCTCAAAATGCAAATGATGCAATATGGTCAAGCCCTTCCTGACGAAGCACAAATCGAGGAAATAGCCGGAAATGTCCTTAAAAATGAAGAAGAAGTAAAACGTTTAAGCGATCAAATTGTTAAAAAGAAATTGGTCAATATTTATAAAGAAAATATCCCTGTTGAAAAAACAAAAATAGGTTATAACAAATTTTTAGATTTAAAGAAATAATTTTTAAGTTCGGTTAATTTTAAAACACAATAAAATGAGTAATTTAGGAAAGGATTTTAGGAAATTTGCACAAAGTAATAATCGTATTAGCAGTCTGACATTGGATAGTTTTGAGAGCAGTATGACCCCGTATATAATTGAAGAACGTCAATTAAACGTAGCACAAATGGATGTTTTTTCGCGTTTGATGATGGATAGAATCATTTTTATGGGAACCGCTATCGATGACAATGTTGCCAATATTTTGCAAGCACAATTGTTGTTTTTAGAGAGTTTGGATGCTTCCAAAGATATTCAGATTTATATCAACTCACCCGGAGGTGGCGTTTATGCCGGTTTGGGTATTTATGATACGATGCAATATATCCGTCCTGATGTAGCCACTATTTGTACAGGATTGGCAGCTTCAATGGGTGCTGTACTTTTGGCAGCAGGTGCCAAAGGAAAACGTGCTGCTTTGCCACATTCAAGAGTGATGATTCACCAACCTTTGGGCGGTGCGCAAGGACAAGCATCCGATATTGAAATTACGGCTAGAGAAATATTGAAATTAAAAGACGAATTGTATCAAATCTTGTCAAAACATGCCGGTAAAACGATGAAGCAAATTGAAAAAGATGCTGATAGAGATTACTGGATGATTGCCAAAGAAGCAAAAGCTTACGGTTTGATTGACGAAGTATTGGAAAGAAAATAATCTGTTTGTAGATTGTTTTTGTAATTTTTTATTTTTGAAATATTATGATGCATACAGCTCATAAAAAACATTATTTAGTATAAATTTATGTCAAAAAAACAAAATTCTTGTTCCTTTTGTGGACGTTCACGAGATGAAGTAGAAATTTTAATTTCCGGAATCGATGCATATATTTGTGAAGATTGTGCTCGTCAAGCCAATGATATAGTTGAAGCAGAATTAAAAAAGCTTTATGAAAGTGAAACAAAAGGAGAGATTGGTGATTTAAAAAAACCAATTGAGATTTTTGAATATCTAAACCAATATGTCATCGGGCAAGACGAAGCAAAAAAAGCATTGGCGGTTGCCGTTTATAATCATTACAAAAGATTATCTCAAATTGATGATGCAGACGAAGTAGAAATAGAAAAGTCTAACATCATCATGATTGGTCAAACCGGTACAGGTAAAACATTGTTGGCTAGAACGATAGCCAAAATGTTAGATGTGCCTTTTGCCATTGTAGATGCTACGGTTTTGACACAAGCCGGTTATGTAGGTGAAGATGTTGAAACCATTCTGACCAGGCTGTTACAATCGGCAGATTACAATGTGCCGTATGCCGAAAGGGGAATTGTTTTTATTGATGAAATCGATAAAATAGCGCGTAAAAACGATAATCCGTCCATCACACGCGATGTTTCAGGAGAAGGCGTGCAACAAGCTTTGTTGAAACTATTGGAAGGAACCGTTGTCAATGTGCCACCACAGGGAGGACGCAAGCATCCTAACCAAGAATTTATCAAAGTAAACACTAAGAATATCTTGTTTATCGCCGGCGGTGCTTTTGCCGGAATCGATAGAATTATAAACAATCGTATTAATGTAAAACCACTTGGTTATCATACCGAAGATAAGCAACATATCGATGAAGAAAATATTTTGAAATATGTCATTCCAACTGATTTGCGTAAATATGGACTGATTCCCGAAATTGTAGGAAGGTTACCTGTCCTTACGTATTTAAATAGTTTGGATAAAGATGCTTTGAGAAGGATATTAACTGAGCCCAAAAATGCCTTGACCAAACAATACAAAAAATTATTGGAAATGGATGGTATTCGTTTGGAATTTAAAGACGAAGCGCTTGATTATATCGTAGAGAAAGCTATTGAATATAAATTGGGGGCAAGAGGTTTACGATCTTTGGTCGAAGCCATCTTAACTGATGATATGTTCAGTTTGCCAAGTTCTAAAAGAAAGAAATTGGTTGTCGATAAAAAATATGTTGCCAATAAATTGTCAAAAAATCTAATCGAAAAGATTAAAATGGCATCATAGAAATTAAGTATTTCGGTCATCGAGTGTTTTTATGAAGAATGCATAAAAATGTGTCGAGATGACGAAAATAATTTATTATGAAACCACCATGGATAATTCGCTTTATACGCAGAGATATAATTATGGTGGTTTGATGTGGCACCGAAAAAAATAAAATTTAAACATATGAAAAAGTTACTTTTTGCTTTCATTATTTTGTTCCAGTTTCAACAGGTACAAGCACAAATCAAATTTAAATATGGTATTACAGCCGGGATTAATGTTTCTTCAGCGCTGTTACCGGAGTTAAAATTGAATAATATCAATGGTATTTTGCACGGAGAGCAAGTCGTTCAAGGTTCACCGCAATGGGCAGATTTTGTTTCGTTATATAAAGGAGGACTTTTTGCAAAAGCAGAAGTAGGATTTGCTTCCTTAAAACTGAATATGAATTATACCAAAACCAACATATATAAAGAAGTAGATGTAGCGGTATTTCATGTTAATGCTTTGGATATCGATTTGGGATACTTGGATTTTGATCTCACTTTTAATGTGAATTTGGCCAAGCATTTTTATCTTTCTGCCGGTTATGTTCCTTCATTTTTAGTAAGCCATAGCGGTAATACCAATCCTGCAACTTTTGACCAGCGTTTGCTAGGCGGTTTTGGTTTTAAATTCAATAACGGTGCTACTATCGATTTGAATGCTGTTGTAAGCATGGCAGAAGTAATACAAGGCTCTTATGTGCACAATTTTATGATTCCCATAACCTTTAGTCTTCCTTTGAATAAATAATGGAAAAAGGCAGGGAATTACTGAAGCAATATATTCCGGAGCAGGCGGTTTCCGACGTGCTCAAGTTGATTTTTGACCATAAGAATTTAAGACTTGTTATTACGAACAAGCGAAGAACAAAGTTGGGTGATTATCGTAAATTAAATCGTTTTCAACATCAAATTACCGTTAACCACGATTTGAATTCCTATCAATTTCTGATTACACTTCTGCACGAAATAGCACATTTTCTAACCTATAAGGAATATGGAAGAAAAGTAAAACCTCATGGATCGGAGTGGAAGTCCGTTTTTGGAAAACTTTTGCTCGACTATATCAAACCGTGTATTTTTCCAGAGGAATTAATTCCTGATTTGCTTCATTATGCACAAAATCCTAAGGCAAGTACGGCAGGTGATGGAAAATTGTATATCAAACTAGCCCAATATAACAAAGACAAAAATCCCCATACAAAATATGTTTTCGAATTGGAAAAAGGTACGATTTTTGCTCTTGATAACGGGCAAGTCTTTAAATTGTTAGAAAAAAGACGAACCAGATATAAATGCAAAAATTTAGACAATCATAAAACCTATTTAATTCATCAAAATGCTGAGGTTTTTGTCTCAAAAGATACAGATAATCTGTAAATAAATATAACATCAACAATACATAAAAATATGAAAAATCAATTTGGCATTATCATGGCAGGGGGTATAGGAAGCAGGTTTTGGCCGGAAAGTACAGCAGACATGCCCAAGCAGTTCCTCGATCTTTTAGGAACTGGTACATCGTTTATTCAACAGACTTTTAATCGCCTAAATAAATTAATTCCTTCGGACCAAATTTATATTTTAACCAATGAGCGTTATAGGGAATTGATTAAACAACAATTGCCGCAAATAATTGATAACCAAATTATTGCAGAACCGGTTATGCGAAATACAGCACCGGCTATTTTGTATGCAGCAAAAAAAATACAACGAATCAATCCCGATGCGGTGATGTTGGTAGCGCCATCTGACCATTATATCGCACATGAAGATAAGTTTTATGAGAATGTTCAAACAGCATTTGATGAAGCAACAAAATCCGATAAATTAATGACTTTGGGAATTGTACCCAATGCACCCAAAACCGGTTATGGTTATATACAATTTGATCAAAATGGAAATGGTGACATAAAAAAGGTTTTGAAATTTACAGAAAAACCGGATTTGCCAACCGCCAATCGTTTTTTGGCTCAAGGTAATTATTTGTGGAATGCCGGAATTTTTGTTTGGCGTGCCGATAGTATATTGCAAGCTTTCAAAGCTTTATTACCGGAAATGTATCAAATTATGTCTCGCAATGACGACATTTACAATACACCTCTTGAAAAGGATTTTATACTTAAAAACTTTCCGCTCTTGCAAAACATTTCCATTGATTATGGAATTTTGGAAAAAGCGAGTAATGTATATGTCTTGCCGGCAACATTTGTTTGGAATGATTTGGGTGCTTGGAATGCCATTTACGAACAACTTAAAGAAAAAGATGAAAACAACGTTGTGATAAATTCTGATGTATTGGCAGAAAATGCGCATAATAATTTAATTAAAACCAATCGTAAGAAAGTGGTTGTCAAAGACTTGAATGATTTTGCCATTGTAGATACACAGGATGTTTTGATGATTATCCCAAGAGCCGATGATCAAAAGGTCAAGGAATTTACACAATATTTTGATAAAAAATAAATTTTTGATTTACCTATTTATTCACGATATTTGGAATTCGAATTATTTTAAAAAAATACATGGCAAAGAAAAAGAAAAAAACGACCAAAAAAAAACCGCAAAAGCTTAGTTTTAAGCTTCATGACCGCAATAGATTGATATTCGGTTTGCTTTTGATTTTTTTGGGTTTGATGACTTTTTTGGCTATCGTTTCGTTTTTCTTCCACTGGCGTTTTGACCAAAGTAATTTGCATATAACATTATCAGGAGAACCTGCCCGTAATTTTGTTGGAAAAACCGGAGCTGTCATAGGCGATATACTGGTTTATAGAGGTTTTGGACTATTCTCTCTTTTAGTTCCTTATCTGTTTGTTATTTCAGGTTTGTTCTTGATGGCAAAAAAATCATTAATTGCCTACGTAAAACAATGGTTTTGGGCTTTTATTTATATGTATTTGGGTGCATTCTTTTTAGCATTGATTTTTCCTTCAAATTATTTATGGAGCGGTTTGTTTGGTAAGGAAATGGTTTATTACGCACATCAAATCTTTGGTAATATCGGCACAGTGGTTTTGTACCTGTTTTTATTGTTTACAGTTCTTGCCATTAAGTTTGGATTGGATACGGAAACCATTCGGAATTTCTTTGAAAAATGGACAAAAAAATCGCCAAAAGAAAATATTGAAATCGATGAAAATAAATTAGATACGGATGAATCAATCATCGCAACCAAGCCGGTAGGTATTATGGAGCTCGATGAGGACATGGTTGTTAAGAAACCTGTAGAAGAGGAACTCGATTTAACTGAAAAACCTGAATCTGAGATTTCTAAAACCGCTACAAATATCGATGATGCGGATATACACGTTGAGGTAGCTGGCGAAGAAGAAATCGTAAAAAAGGCTGAAAATCTCGTAAAAAAACAAGGTGCTTTTGACCCAAGGTTGGAATTGTCGGAATATCGCTTCCCGACTTTTGATTTGCTAAAAGATTATGGCGCAACGGATATAACCTATAACGAAAAAGAACTCAAACGCAACAAGGATAAAATTGTTAAAACTTTACTAGATTTTAAAATCAAAATTTCTAAAATTGAAGTAATAGTTGGCCCGTCTGTTACTTTGTATGAGATTATTCCCGAAGCAGGTGTGCGTATTTCTAAGATAAAAAATTTAGAAGACGACATCGCTCTATCCCTGGCAGCTTTGGGTATTAGAATCATAGCACCCATGCCCGGGAAAGGAACAATTGGTATTGAAGTGCCCAATAAAGTCAGAAAAATTGTGCCGATGCGTTCGGTTATCCAATCCAAAAGATTTCAAAATGCCGAAATGGAATTGCCTGTCGCGATGGGTAAGAATATTACCAATGAAACCTATGTATTTGATTTGACAAAAATGCCACACTTGTTGGTAGCAGGTGCTAC
>JANTGO010000055.1 GCA_024763015.1 Flavobacteriaceae bacterium | reverse complement strand
CCTGTTCGCGAATGTAGTCACTCATTAAAGCATTGGTGCCTTCATCCTCAATTTCACCCGAAAAATCTAAAATTTTCCGTTGTTTAGACAAGAGTAATTTAAAGGCTTCCAAGATTTCTTCTACATCTTTAATGCCATTGCTTGCTTTTTTGCTCTCTTTGATTTCTGCCATTTTTAAGTATTTAGAGAATCTGAATTGTGGCTCAATACCTAAAGTCAAAATACGTTCGGCAATATCATCAATTTTGATAAATAGATCGTTGTACAGTTCTTCAAACTTGACATGGAGTTCAAAAAATTTCTCTCCTTTTACATTCCAGTGATAACCTCTGACGTTTTGATAAAAAACAGAGTAGTTGGCTAATAAATCTTGCAATTGTTCTGCTAGAATTTTACTTGATTTGGTTTCTAAACCAATTTGATTTATACTTTTCATATCTTTATTTTTTAGTGACAAGCAAAGCCGCTTGTGAATTAATAACGTGACAAAAGTAGGTCTAAGTTCAACGACAGACTATAAAAAACTATGATATAAATTTATTTGTCAATAAGAATTATCTATTTTATAAATTTTGTCAAAAAAAATCGAGAAAGTTGTATTGTTCAACTTTCTCGATAAAGATATTTTTTAGATTGAATTATTTTAGGGCTGCTAAAACTTCATCATAATTGGGCTCGTCAACGATCTCGGGAACTTGTTGGGTATAAATCACTTTTCCTTCTTCATCAACTACGACAACTGCTCTTGAAAATAATTCTGCCAAAGGACCATCAACTATTTCTAGCCCGTAGTCTTTACCAAAACTGCCGCTACATTTAAAACCCGATAAGTCGATCACGTTTTCTATACCTTCGCTAGAACAAAATCTTGCATGTGCAAAGGGTAAATCTTTTGAAATAGCTAAAACTTTAGCGTCGTTTAATTCGGTAGCCAATTGGTTAAATCTTCTTACAGATGCAGCACAAGTGGGTGTGTCTAAACTGGGAAAAATGTTTAACACTAATTTAGAACCGGCAAAATCTTTTAATGATTTTTCGCTCAAGTCGGTTGCTGTTAGTTTAAAACAAGGTGCTTTGGCGCCTACTTCAGGTAGATTTCCTACTGTGTTTATTGGATTTCCTTTTAATGTTATTTTTGCCATTATTATATATTTTTTTAATGATTAATGTATGTTAACAAAAGTAAAAATTTGTCTTAAAAAATGTATTTACTTTTGATTGTATTCATTTATTGATGTTATAATGATAATTGATAGTTATGCATTATCATTGTGATAGGTTGAAAAAAATATATACCTTTGTACCATGCAAAAACAATCGCTTCAAGAGGTAAATGCCAGTATTAAGGTGGCACAAAAAAAAGGGTTTTTTAGAAAACTTTTGGCTTTTATGGGACCGGCGTATCTCATAAGCGTTGGTTATATGGATCCCGGTAATTGGGCAACCGATTTGGCCGCAGGAAGTCAGTTTGGTTACAAATTGGTTTGGGTGCTGTTGATGTCAAATATTATGGCGGTCTTGCTGCAAAGTTTAAGCACGCGTTTAGGGATTGTCAGGCGCAGGGATTTGGCGCAAGCATGTCGAGAGGCTTATCCCAAAACGGTTAATTATGCTTTGTATTTCCTAGCAGAAATAGCAATTATTGCTACTGATTTGGCAGAGGTGATTGGGATGGCAATCGGTTTAAATCTCTTGTTTCATATTCCGTTGATTTGGGGTATCTTGTTGACTTTTCTAGATACTTTTATCCTGCTCTTTTTGATGAACAAAGGCATGCGAAAAATGGAGGCTTTTATCTTAGCACTTATTAGTATTATAGGTATTTCTTTTTTGATAGAGATGCTCATTGCCAAACCACAAATTAGCGAAATCATGAAAGGTTTTGTGCCTGACATGCCTAATATGAGCGCTTTGTATATCAGTTTGGGCATCATTGGGGCTACGGTTATGCCTCATAATTTATACCTACATTCGTCACTGGTACAAACCCGTAAGATAGGCAAGTCAAAAAAAAGTTTAAAAGAAGCGATTAAGTTTAATCTAATCGATAGTGTCATTGCTTTAAATCTAGCTTTTTTGGTCAATGCAGCGATTCTAATTTTGGCAGCAGCTACTTTTTATCAAGTAGGTATGTATAATGTAGCCGAAATACAAGATGCCTTTAAGCTCCTAGAACCATTATTGGGTTCTTATTGGGCGCCGATTTTGTTTGCTGTTGCACTGATTGCCGCCGGACAGAGTTCGACCATCACTGGAACACTCGCCGGACAAATCATTATGGAAGGCTTTATCAATTTTAGAATGCAACCTTGGGTAAGACGAACCATCACAAGACTTTTTGCTATTGTGCCTGCTATAGCGGTTATTCTTATTTTCGGGACTTCTTATACCGGAAAACTGCTTATTTTAAGTCAGGTTGTGCTGAGTTTGCAATTGGGCTTTGCCGTTATTCCACTTATTCATTTTGTAAGTGATAAGGCAACGATGGGAAGTTTTGCTATAAAATCCGCTACAAAAATAGCGGCTTGGTTGATTGCCGGTATTATCATTATACTAAATGCATTATTGGTAGTAGATGAAATAAGAAATTGGTATGCATCCAGCACCAATCACTTATGGTTGATTCCAGTTATTTTGGGGCTTGTGACTGTTATAATACTTTTGTTATACATAATATTTGTACCAATACTTCAAAAAGGAAAAACAAAGAAATTACAAGTGCATTATCAAGAAGATATTGAGCCGATATTAGAAAAACCTGATTATCAAAAAATTGCTATTGCTTTAGATTTTTCAGCAGTAGATCCACGTGTTTTACAACATGCTTTGGCTTTGGGACACGCAAATGCACAATTTTTACTCATTCATATTGTTGAGAGTATTCCGGCAAATTATTTTAAACAGGATTCTGTAGATTATGAAAGTATGAAAGATGCCGAAGTGCTTCAAAAATATGCCGACAAGATATCTGCCTTGGGTTTTGATGCCCAAATGAAGATTGGATACGGAAATCCTAAAAATGTGATCCCTGAAATAGTTGAAGAATATAAAGCGGACATCCTGGTGGTAGGTTCACACGGGCATAAGTTCTTAAAAGACATTATTTTTGGTACCACGATTAGTTCGGTAAGACACCAATTGCAGGTTCCGGTTTTGGTGGTAAAATAGAAGAAATGTTAATTCCCCATTTCTAAATAACGACGCAAAAAATCAGAATGTTCTTTGAGTTCTTGCAGATGCAAGTCTTCTTCAAACTGCGTGATAATCTCGTAATCATAACGCCTGAAGGTTTGAATAACCTCATTGATATCATCCGTTTTTATTTTAATTTCTACTTCTGTTTCTTGTGCAATTTGATTGACCAAAATACCCAAGACAACCGCATTGTCCGATTCTACGATTTGCGCTACTTGACTAATCGAGAAATCTGCTGTTAATTTTCGCACGACCAATACATAACCATCTTCATTGGTAAAAGTTTTTTCGGTGATAAGATTCAAGATATCATCGAGCAAACGTATGCCAATATATTTTCCTGCCAATTCCAAGGTGCCGATTATATTGGTTTCATTTTTCATCATAAGAGACAAAAGTGATGTCCAATCCATTCGGTCTGAAGCATATATTTTTTCGATAAGATGCGTGTGCATACCCAAATTTTCGGTTTTATCTAAAATATCTGCTAAATCATCACAACGAATCATCCCGCGATAAATACCTTTTTCTACTACAGGAAGGTGGCTAAAACCATATTGATTGCTCATTTCAAGCAAAGAATCAATACGGTCTTCAAATGAAAATGCCTTAAATTTATAAACGGGAATATTGAGCATAAGTTTATTTTATAATTCTTTTGGCAAAAATAAAGAAATAAAAACAAAAAAAATGTTTTTAAAACATTTGTTTTTCTTAACTTTGTATCGCTTTTATCCGGATAGTTAATGAATAATATCACTTTTTGGTTAAAAAAAATTGAAATATTTTGTGTTTTGGTTAAAATTGAAAAGAAAGATTAGTGATTAAGTAATAAATATTGCATAATTTAAAGTCCGGAAGGGGTATAAGTTTTTTGCAAGAAGCCTGATAAAGCTGCGAAAAATTTACAAATAAAGAAATTATTCTAATAATTACAGAAAAATAAAAACCTGAATTTATGTATAAAACAGTAAAAATTTCCAAAGGTTTAAATATAAATTTAAAAGGGGATGCCGACCGTTTGTTGCAAAAAGCATCGAGGTCTAAAATGTATGCCGTCAAGCCGAATGATTTTTATGGAATAACACCCAAATTGGTTGCCAGAGTTGGCGATCGTGTAAAAGTTGGGGACGTATTGTTTTTTAGCAAGAAAGACGATAGAATCAAAATTACCTCCCCGGTAAGTGGGCAAATTGAAGAAATTGTTCGCGGTGAAAAACGAAAAATATTAAAAATTCTTATCAAGCCGGATACAGAAGATACTTATAAGGAATTTGATTCCCTTGATGTGGCGCAGGCAGACAAGACGCAAATCTTGGATCAATTATTAGAAAGCGGTTTGTTTACCTATATAAAACAACGTCCTTATGATATTATTGCCAGCCCTGACGATAAGCCAAAAGCTATTTTTATATCGGCTTATGATTCTGCACCTTTGAGTTATGATTACGATTTTGCTTTAAGAAACAGGCAAAAAGACTTTCAAACAGGTATTGATGCCTTAAAGAAACTAACTGAAGGAAAGATTTACATTATCACCAATGGTAATACGGTTTCCGATTTTGAAAAAACGGAAGGTGTTGAAATTATCAAAGCTTTTGGACCACATCCTGTTGGAAATGTGAGTATTCATATCGAGAAATTTGAACCATTAGACAAGAATAGTATTGTATGGGTTGTCAATCCGGTATCGGTTGCCCTTATGGGTTCCTTTTTTAGTGCCGGCAAATACAATCCTGAAAAACACGTGGCATTGGCAGGTTCAAAAGTAAAAAAACCGCATTACATAAGTATTATCCCCGGGGCTGATTTGAGCGATATTATCAAAAATGATATAGAAGAAGATGCTAGGCTTATTAGTGGAAATGTCTTAACCGGACAGAATGTCACCAAAGAGCCGTTTTTGAATTATTTTGATCACCAGATTACGGCTATTCCTAGTGGAAATAAACCCAGATTTATGGGATGGTTGCCATTTTTTGGTGAAAACAGAAAGAGTTTTTATAGATTTAATCTGTCACCTTGGCGAAAAGTAAAATATGATGGCAATCTTTATGGCGAAGAACGCGCATTTGTGATGAATGAAGAATTTGAATCGGTTATGCCCTTAAGTATTTATCCGACACATTTGCTAAAAGCAGCGATACTTGGTGATGTTGAAAAAATGGAGCAATTGGGTATTTTTGAAGTGGCACCCGAAGATTTTGCCCTATTAGATTATATCAGTTCCTCTAAGATTGATACACAAGATTTAATTAGAAAAGGACTGGATGAAATGAAAATTCAATTGGGATAATTTTTTTGGAAATTGAAATCACATTTAAAGAAACAAAATTTAGAATAATAAATATATGAAACCACCCTTTATATTTTCTTTACTCAAAAAGGTATGATTATGGTGGTTACATGTGTTACCAATAAAAAGAATAAAATTATAAACACATGAAATTTTTAGAAAACTTTTTTAACAAATATAAGCCTTTGTTTGATGAAGGAGGTAAATATGAAAAGTTGCGTCCTGCCTATATGGCAATGTATACTTTTGCTTTTGTTCCGGGTGAAACGGTCAAAAAAGGTGCGCAAATTCGCGATGCAGTAGATTTAAAGCGCGTCATGTTTACAGTTGTTTTGGCACTTATACCCGCTACTATTTTTGGTATGTGGAATGTAGGTTATCAGTATTTTACACAAGCAGGCGTCGCATTTACCAATTGGGAAGCTTTTGTATTTGGCTTTTGGAAAGTCATTCCTTTGATAATCGTTTCCTATGTAGTAGGCTTGGGCATTGAGTTTTACTTTGCCATTGTTAGAGGACATGAAGTCAATGAGGGCTATTTGGTTTCCGGATTGCTTATTCCGTTGATTATGCCAGTTAGTATTCCTCTTTGGATATTGGCGCTTTCAGTTGCCTTTGCAGTGATTATTGGTAAAGAAGTATTTGGTGGAACCGGTATGAATATCGTTAACCCTGCCTTGCTTGCCAGGGCTTTTGCTTTCTTTGCTTATCCTACCTTTATGTCGGGTAACGAAGTATGGATTCCCAAACCCGAGAATGCTGATGCTTATTCAGGTGAAACACTTTTGGGTGCATTAGGACAAGGTAATCATATTGCTTATACATGGAAAGATATGTTGTTTGGAAACATTCCCGGCAGTATTGGTGAGACCTCTGTATTGATGATTCTCATTGGGGCTGCACTACTTCTATTTACCAAAGTTGCCAGTTGGCGCATTATGGTTTCCGGATTTTTAGGAGCTGCACTTATGGCTTTTATATTTAATCTTTGGGGTGCCAATCCCTTGATGAATTTTCCTTGGTGGCAACATCTATTGGTTGGCGGTTTGGCTTTTGGTGTCGTATTTATGGCGACCGATCCGGTTACCGCAGCACAAACGCGGAGAGGAAAATGGATTTATGGTTTTTTGATCGGTATGTTTGCCATTATGATTCGCGTATTCAACCCGGCATATCCCGAAGGTGTTATGTTGGCAATTTTATTGATGAATGTGGTTGCACCCACCATCGATCATTATGTTGTGCAAGGGAATATTAAAAAAAGAATGAAACGTTTTAACAAACAAGCTGCTTAAGCATTATTATTATGGACAGAAACAGTAATTTATACACGATTTTATTTTCGGTAATTATCGTAACGGTATCAACCCTTTTGTTGGTATTGGCCGTTATATTATTGAAACCCTATCAAGAAAAAAATAAACGTCAAGAAAAAATGACGGATATCTTATACACCATTGGTTTAGACAAGGATGCATTGGCTGCCAAAGCGGCAAAAGATGGCTACAAATTGAATTATAATCAAATTGAGAAGTACTTTAATATGTATTTAAAAAATCAATATGCTCTAAAATCAGATGGAAGTATTGATGAAAATGTAAAGGCATTTGATGTCAATTTAAAAACGGAGCTTAAAAAAGACCCAAAAAATCAAGTTTATCCTATTTTTATTGCTGAGGTTGATGCTAAAAAATACTACGTAGTTCCATTGCGTGGAAAAGGTTTATGGGATGCTATCTGGGGTTATATAGCTTTGGAGCAAGATTTAAATACCATAAAAGGTGTCAAATTCGGACATAAAGGAGAAACGCCCGGATTGGGAGCCGAAATCACAAAAAAATGGTTTGAAGAGGAATTTAAAGGAGAAAAAATTGATGACAAAAACGGTGCATTAGTAGGTGTTACGGTTTTAAAAGGAAATATGGACCCAAAAAATTTAGATAAAGAAGATAATGAGGTCGATGCTATTTCAGGTGCAACTCTTACCTGTGACGGTGTGACCGATATGATTAAAGAAGGATTAAATTATTATGCCCCTTTCTTTAATAAAATCAAAGAACAAAAAAATTAATATATCATGGCAAAAAAACATAAATGGCAAGATCTAGTTAAAGATCCCCTTAATGAAAATAACCCCATAACCGTTCAGGTCTTGGGTATTTGTTCTGCATTGGCAATTACTGTAAAATTAACACCGGCTATTGTTATGGCACTATCGGTGTTGGTAGTAATTGCTTTTAGTAATGTAATCGTTTCATTGATACGAAATTATATTCCAAATAGAATTAGAATTATTGTACAACTATTAATTGTAGCTACTTTGGTTATTTTGGTTGACCAAGTCCTAAAAGCCTTTGCTTATGATGTCAGCAAACAATTATCTGTATTCGTGGGACTTATTATCACCAATTGTATTGTAATGGGACGTTTAGAAGCTTTCGCATTGGCAAATAAACCTATGGATTCGTTTTTAGACGGCATAGGAAACGGTGCCGGCTATGGATTGGTATTGATCATCGTAGCATTTTTTAGAGAATTACTCGGTTCAGGTACTTTGTTTGATAAACAAGTTATTCCGCAATCATTTTACGATTTGGGATATGTCAACAATGCAATGATGCTACTGCCTGCTATGGCGTTAATTACACTGGGAATTTATATTTGGGTGCAACGTAGTATGTATCCTCAGTTAACCGAAAAAAAATAAAAATAGTCAATTATGGAATTATTTAACATATTTATTCGAAGCATATTTATAGAGAACATGGTGTTCGCCTTTTTCTTGGGCATGTGTTCCTATCTTGCGGTTTCTAAAAAAGTAAAAACGGCTGTAGGATTAGGAGCGGCAGTTGTATTTGTATTGGCGATAACAGTTCCTGTTAATTTCTTAATAGACAAATATCTCTTGCAACCCGGTGCCTTAAAATGGTTGGATCCTTCGTTTGCAAATATAGATTTAAGCTTTTTGAGTTTTATCATGTTTATAGCCGTTATTGCTGCCATGGTACAATTGGTAGAAATGTTTGTAGAACGCTTTGCACCGGCATTGTATGCATCACTAGGTATTTTCTTGCCTTTGATAGCTGTAAACTGTGCTATTTTGGGAGGCTCATTGTTTATGCAACAAAAAGAATTTACCGAAGTATCCGAAGCGGTTGTTTATGGACTAGGTTCCGGCATCGGATGGTTGTTTGCCATCGTTTTATTGGCAGCTATTCGCGAAAAAATATCATATTCAAATGTTCCGGCTCCCTTGCGTGGATTGGGCATTACCTTTATTATCACCGGATTGATGGCTATAGGATTTATGGCATTTATGGGAATTAAAATATAACACAAAGAAATTAGAAATGGATCAAAATACCTTAAAAATAATCACGACAAGTTTAGTAATCTTTCTTGTAATTATTCTTGTTTTAGTGGTTTTATTGTTACTGGCAAAAGCAAAATTATTGCCCGGTGGCAAAGTGAAAATTGAAGTCAATGGCGAAAAAGAGCTGGAAGTAGAATCGGGTTCCACTTTGCTAAATACACTTTCAAATGAAAAAATATTTTTACCTTCTGCTTGTGGTGGTGGCGGTACTTGCTTACAATGCAAAGTCAAAGTATTAGAAGGTGGTGGAAATATGTTGCCTACGGAGGAACCCAACTTTACATTGAAAGAGCGAGAAGAAGGATGGCGTTTGGGCTGTCAAGTCAAAGTCAAAGAGGATATGGAAATCGAAGTGCCGGAAGAGGTATTTGGTGTGAAAAAATGGGATGCAAAAGTTGTTTCAAATTACAATGTTGCCTCCTTCATCAAAGAGTTTGTGGTAGAAGTCCCCGAAGATATTAACTATAAAGCCGGTGGTTATATCCAAATTGATGTGCCGCCTGCTACGATTAATTATAAGGATATTGATATTTCAGCACATCCGGTAGAACACCCGGGAGAACCTGACAAATTCAATGAAGATTGGGACAAGTTCAATCTTTGGCCATTGGTGATGAAAAATGATGATGAAGTGACGCGTGCTTACTCAATGGCGAGTTATCCGGCAGAAGGAAGACGTATTATGCTGAATGTGCGTATTGCAACACCCCCTTGGGATAGAGAAAAAAATACTTGGATGAATGTTAATCCTGGTGTTGTTTCTTCTTATATATTCTCTAGAAAACCCGGTGATATTGTAAGCATTTCGGGTCCTTATGGCGAATTCTTTATCAATGAAGATTCCGATGCTGAGATGGTTTATATAGGTGGGGGCGCCGGTATGGCACCCATGCGTTCACATTTATTCCACTTGTTTAAAACATTAAAAACCGGAAGAAAAGTTTCCTACTGGTATGGTGGACGATCAAAACGCGAGCTTTTTTATACCGAACATTTTAGAGAGTTGGAAAAAGAGTTTCCTAATTTTAAATTTTATCTTGTTTTATCCGAACCTAAAGAAGAGGATAATTGGAAAGTAAAAGAAAATTTAGATGCCCCCGGTGATGGTTTTGTTGGTTTTGTGCATCAAGCACTTTACGATCAATATTTGAGCAAGCTGGATGATCCGGAAGATATCGAATATTATTTCTGTGGACCTCCTATGATGAACAAGGCTGTTGTTACGATGCTCGATAATCTGGGCGTACCACCTGAAAATATCCGTTTTGATGATTTTGGAGGTTGATGAAACCTATTAATATAGAAAGCGCCATGGCAAATGCCATGGCGCTTTTTGAAAGATATCAACTAAGTTGATTTTATAGGCTAATTCTTCTTGTTATAGGTAAATGTACTCTGCATATTATCGGTAAATTGCAATTGTCCATTAGTCAATAAATTAAACTGATAATTTTCGGTAGAATTTGTATCGTTATAATGTACTGAAAATTGATAAGAATCGCTTGTTTTTTGTTCACTGATTGAGTAATCTTTGTCTTTGATAACTTCTTTAAAACTGATGTTCATTGTTTGATTGCCATTTTGATCAAACATTATGGTAAACATATCATCACTTGTAAATTTATAGCCATCTTCACCATTAAACCCATTGGGTTTGGTCCAAGCAAATTGTATCCATGAAGGTGGATTCAAGTGGTCTTTGTTTGTGCTTTGATCAGTGTCTGACTTTTTTTTACAAGAAGTTAAAGCTAGACTTGTTAAGGCTAAAAGAATAGTAAGGTTTTAATATTTGTTTTCATCGGATTGTGTTTTTTCTGTTAATAATAGATAAATTCATAATTAGTTGTGTTATTTTCTGTTGCTGAGGTTGGATAAAGATCTGCATTATAGTTATACTGATATTGCGTGTCATTAACCAGTATGTTATTATCATCGTATTCCTTTATGCGAGTGGTGTTATTCGGGGATAATAGGTCTGCATTTTCATCAATTACTTCAGAAAAAGGAATGCCAAGTTCTTGCATCGGATTGTGTTTGTTGTCGTATTCAAATTCGAAACGTTTTTCTTGTTGCCAACCGCCAAATTGATCATATAATGTTGCTTCTACAATATTATCGCTGTTGTAATCAAAGGTCATTTTTTTACTTTCACCACCGCCGATATATTCTACCGCATAGTCAATTTTTCCTTGATTATCATAATGCATTTGCCAGTAGGATTGCGTTGCACCGACGATATTACATTTATCCAATTTACCGTTTTGTAGATAAGTGTAGGTATATTGATAAGCAATCGATCCGTTATATTTACCGGTTTCCTCTGATAATTTACTATTGTTATATGTGTAGTTAATAGTCATTGTTTGTCCACCCCCATTATTGATAACTTGTTTGGTCAATTTGCCGGTACTATCGTAGCTGTAAACAACCAAATCTGTGCCGCCGGATGTTATTTTGTGTAATTGTCCGGGTAAACCTGAATTTTGTGTGTCGTCAGATGTGTCATTGTTTTTCTTTTTACAAGCAGACAAACTTGAAATAACAAGTGCGATAAGTAATAAGTTTTTAAGTGTTGTTTTCATATTTATTGTTTAATGGTTTTACTTTAATTCAATTTTTTGTAATTCATAAATGATATAATGACCAAAATTACCGGCTTTTTCTCCGATTATTTTTGCAATAATACCGGGTTTGTCATTAATCATCCAGATTTTTAATTTTTCTTCAAATTTACCCAAGCCTTCCACAAGCGTACAAGTAAATGTGCCTGCAGGAACATTTATTTTTTTGGCAGTATCGACTACTCTAAAAATAATATCGTTATATGGGTATAATTTTGAAGCATATTGTGTATATTTATTACGTTTCCAAGCGGTATCAATGGGCAAATTATATCGGTCATAGCCATTGAAAATATTGTCTATTTCTAAGGACTCGTTATCCGGATTAGCTTTTACATCAGCTTTTAGTATTTTGTTTTCAAAAGATTGGGTTCCGTTTACCAATGTCGCTTGTTTGTACACCAATTGTTTTACATTGGATAAATCATCCATCATTTGGTAAAAATCTTTCCAGGGTAATTTCTGAAAATCATTTTCATATTTATAATCCCCCTCTTCGGTATAAAAATCGTCTTCTGAAAAACTAAGATGTTCAATCGAATCTGCTTGTTTGACTTTTTTTAAGACAATGGGTGTTTTGTTTAAAAAGGCCACTTCATTTTCTCTAATATTTACTTGATTATTAATACCCCGAATGCCTTTCATTTGACCGATAATAACCAATTGTTTTTTTTGAGCTAAATATAGCCAAATGCCGGAATGACGACTTTCCATATTGGCATCTTTCTCAATCAAACGCACCTTGTCAGGTAATTCAAATTGGATGATACGATGTGTTTGATCATTGTTGTCCAAACGGAATTCCCAAAGACCGATAAGGCCTGAAGCAGCATTGTTTTTTAGTATTTGCTCCTTATTTATTTTAGAAAAAAATAAATCTTTGTCTTTCTGTGTCAATTGCATATTATCGGCAGAAAAATGGCTTATTTTATAATTGCCGGATAAATTTTTTGCCTGAATAATTACTTGGCTTTCTTTTGGTTTATACTGCCAAGTACCAAAGGGTATATTTTGAATTAAAAAATTACCCTCTTTATTAAATGTTACCAACTGACCAATTTTTTGACTTGCATCCTTCGTAACTATTTTAGTCAATAACCAATCACCGGCTATTTTAGGCTGCTTTTGAGCTTCGCTATTTAATGATATAATAAATAGCGATATAAATATGATTTTTTGTAGCATAGACGCTTATTTCTATTAATGGGAAGAACGTCACACGGTGTTTATAACCGTGTGACTTGTTAAAATGGTTTTAGCTAAAATTTGACAAACTCAACCCTTCGGTTATTTGCTTTTCCTTCCGGACTCGCATTGTTATCAATAGGTTTGCTTTCGCCCCAGCCAGTGTATTTTAAGCGAGATTTGTCAATGCCCATACTGATTAACTTATCCATTACGGCTTTGCCGCGTTGTTTGGACAATTTCATATTAAAAGCAGCATCGCCGTCGCTATCGGTGTGGCCTTCTACACTAAATTTCAGCTCCGGTTGTTTTTGCATCAATTTATAAATGCGGTTAATGGGTCCCATACTTTCGGGTTTCAAGCTTGCTTTGTTTACGTCAAACTTAATGCCGTTTACAATGATTTTTCCATCAGAAAGTACACGTTTATAGTATTTTACACCGCCTTTGGCAATACGGAAATTTTTAACGTACATGCCTTCTTCATCACCACTTAATGTAATACCGGTAGGATTTCCTTCAAGATGCGGAATGTTAATCA
>JANTGO010000054.1 GCA_024763015.1 Flavobacteriaceae bacterium | reverse complement strand
TGGAATTGTTTCTTTTGAACTCGCAAAAAATGTAAATAACAGTACCAGCATTTTAAATTCATGGGATACGAATGCTAAGATTAATGCAGGACTAAGTTTGGGATTTGATTTCCTGTTTCTCTTGGTTTATGCTGGTTTTATCGCTATGCTGATATTCAATATAAATGAGCGACTGTGGAAAAACAAAGCTTTCTACAAATTTGGAAATTCATTAATTTCCCTCATTTTTACGGCAGCTTTATTTGATATCATCGAAAACATATCATTAATCAAACTCCTAACAGGCGACATCAAGCAAATCTGGTCATCAATTGCCTATTATGCAGCGGTAATCAAGTTTACGATTATCCTAATTTGCATCGCATATCTTTTGATAAATTGGATGATATTATTACTTAAAAAAGATAAAATTTAAAATAACAAAAAATAATCACCTTGAAAAAAATACAACTATTAGTCATTTTCTTATGCTTGTCAATAGGTAACCTAATGGCAAACACCTATTACGTGTCAAACACAGGAAACGACACCAACGATGGGAGCATCAACACACCTTTTAGAACCATTGCCCATCTACTAAGCATTATCCAACCCGGCGACAATGCCTACATTCGTTCCGGAACGTACAATTTAAACCAAAGTACCAGCACTTCAGGTACCCAAAATGCGCCGATACACATAAGTGCTTATCCCGGCGAACATCCTGTATTAGTGGGAAGCGGGAATATTAGCAACGGCGATATGTTTAGGTTGCGACACAACTGGTATATCCTAAAAAACTTGGAATTTAAAGACGGGACCGCAGGTTTGCGGATAACGAGTAACGCATCACACGACAGTATTATCAACTGTCAATCGCACAATCATTACTACAACGGCTACTACCTGGCAGGTGGTGCTTCTTACATACATTTTGTCAATTGCGATGCCTACGATATGTACGACAGCGGATCCAATGGTGGTAATGCCGATGGCTTTGGCATCAATGGGCAAAACGTTCCTCCGGGACCCGGCAACACCTTTACCGGATGTAGGTCTTATCACAATTCCGATGATGGGTTTGATGTGTGGAAAGCCGCTTATCCCGTAGAATTCGACCACTGTTACGCCTTTGACAATGGCCACCAAGATGGCGACGGAAACGGATTTAAACTTGGCATAAATGAGACACAAAACGACAAGCACATCTTAAAGAATTGTATGGCTTGGAACAACAAACAAAACGGATTTGATTACAACGACAACAGTTTGCCGCAAAGCTTGTATAACTGTACTGCTTATAATAATTTTAGAAATTATAAATTTAGCAATATCAATGGAGGGCCTACTACTGATGATATCCAAAATTGCATATCGGCAATACCCCAAAATCCCGATATTTTATTGCAATCTATTATCGATCAAAATACCAATTCTTGGAACTTGGTGAGTCCAAACGACCCAAATATTGTAACAGATAATTTTATCAGCACCGATGATACTGTTATTTCAGGTGCCAGAAATTCCGATGGCAACATTCCTGACAGCGATTTCTTAAAATTAAAATCAACCAGCACTTTTATCGATGCCGGCATAGATGTAGGTATTGCTTATAATGGTACGGCTCCGGATTTGGGCGCATTTGAATCAGCTCCTATGTCTATCAACGCACAAAACAGCAGTTATACACTTCGCATTTATCCCAATCCGGCTAGTAATTACTTAATGATACAAAGTACAAATAATTCTGATAAAACTATTAAAATCAGCAGTCTTTCCGGTCAAATATTACTACACAAAAAAAGCTTAAAAAAATCAATAAAAATAAACACAACTAACTTACCAACAGGTGTTTATATTATATCTATACAAAATAAAGGCGTGATAGAAAACAAAAGAATATTAATACAAAACAATTAAAACATTCCAATAATCCCTTTCTAAAAATTTCACGATGTCATGCGTGTACGTTTATGTATTCGTGTTTATTTGTAGAGACGTTGCGGCGCAACGTCTCTACGGTGCAAAATGTCTGTTATTTTTGATGAATTATTTTTCATAATTTGTAAAATGTTATAATTCAATAACAACTGTTTTTAAAAAACTTTCCTATTTGCGCTATTTTTCATACTTTTGGGTAAATTTTATTTTATGATATCATTTGTTAAAGGAAAAGTTTTTGAACTCACACCCACTTATGTGGTTATTGACAATGCAGGCATTGGTTATCACATTCGCATATCGCTAAACACTTATGGTCAAATCAACGCCGATGTACCGCTTTTGCTTTATACCGAATTAATCATTAGAGAGGATGCCCACTTGCTATACGGATTTGCAGACCCGTTAGAAAGAGAAATTTTTAAATTTTTAATATCCGTTTCCGGAATCGGCACCAACACCGCTATGCTTATTCTGTCCGCTATGACTTCTACAGAAGTACAGCAAGTTATTGCAAATGAGGATGTTGCAAAACTGCAATCGGTTAAAGGAATCGGTGCTAAAACAGCGCAAAGAGCCATTATTGAACTAAAAGATAAAATTCTAAAAACATTCCAGATAACACCCAATAGCACCGGCAACATTACTTCACCTATTAAAGACGAAGCCGTTTCGGCACTTGAACAACTCGGATTCCCTAAAAAACGTTCTGAAAAAGTAATCGAAAACTTATTAAAAGAAAAACCCGAAATAAACCTGGAAGATACAATAAAAGAAGCTTTAAAACGTTTCTAATAATCACAAAAAGCCAATTGATGAAATCATATTCATTCTTGATAAAAAAATTAGTCTTTTTGCTACTGCTAGGCGGTAGCTTTGTGGTTTACGGACAAGATAAAACAAAACCAAAAGACAGTTTACAACAACATATCAAACCCAATTCTGTTTCGCTACCTGATCCGCCAAGTATCGTGACGCTTTATACCTATGACCCTAAAACCAATTTGTTTTACTACAACAAAAGTGTCGGTAGCTACAACATAGCTTACCCTTGGGTGCTAACCCCCGATGAATACTACAAAAGGGTACTACACGAGGGAATGAACAAAAATTTTAAAGACAAAAATAAAGCCATCTCGGGCAAAGGTGCCGATGCTGAAAAATTGCGCAAAAACATCTTGCCGCTTTACTACGTCAATTCCAAGTTTTTCGAAAGTGTTTTTGGTGGCAACACCATCGACATTCAACCCAAAGGAAATTTAGGATTAGATTTGGGCTTGCGCTATACCAAAAGAGACAATCCCGCCTTGCCTATCAAAAACAGATCAAACCTCTCGTTTGACTTTAACGAAAAAGTAAGTATGGGGCTAAAGGGTAAAATCGGTACCCGCTTAAATTTAGACCTAAACTACGACACGCAATCCACTTTTGATTTTAACAACCAAATAAAACTGAATTACACCCCAACCGAAGATGACATTCTACAAAATATTGAATTAGGAAATGTCAGTATGAAGACTCACAATTCCTTGCTACACGGTGCACAAAGTTTATTCGGGCTCAAAACAGAATTGCGTTTTGGAAACACCTATATTACCGCCGTGGTTGCCGAACAAAAATCAGGAATGAAAACCATTCAAGCACAAGGTGATAAAGTCGTTCAAAAATTTGAAAAACCAATACTTGACTACGAAGAATACAGACACTATTTCTTAGCGCAATACTTTAGGGATCACTATGATGATGCTGTAAAAAGTTATCCTTTTATCAACAGTACGGCAAGAATTACCCGTATTGAAGTTTGGAAAACAAACCGTACCACCCAAACGGAAAACATCAGAAATATCGTCGCTTTTCAAGATTTAGGTGAAAATCAAAAAATCGGTTTGGATGCCATTCCTGCCGGATTTGTCCTCAATTCCACTTCACCACCGGATAACTCGGTCAACAAACTCGACCCGGCACTGATTACTACCGGGGGCGGCGTACTCAATATGAATATTCGGGATATTCCTACTATCTCTACCGGTTTTACAGGCATCACTCCTGTAAATGGAACAGATTATGTGTCGATGGAAAACACCGTCAAATTAGACTCGACTCAATATACTTTACATCCGCAATTAGGATACATCACCTTAAAACAAAAGCTAAATGCCGATGAAATATTAGCCGTGGCCTTTGAATATACCATCAACGGGCAAGTGTATCGCGTAGGAGAATTCTCCGATAACGGAATCGTTTATCCCCAAACCTTGATTGTAAAACTAATCAAAAGCAATATGGTCAGCACCGAAGAACCTTCTTGGGATTTGATGATGAAAAACATCTATGCCTTAGACGCCTTTGATATCGACCAAGACGATTTTAGGTTAAACATTCTCTACGCCAATCCAACACCTTTTAACTACATCAATCCGGTAAGCGGTGTCCCCTTGCCTGCTGATGTCAAGGAACATATTCTGCTCAATGTATTTAATATGGACCGCCTAAATTCACAAGGCGATCCACAGACAAAAGGAGATGGTTTTTTTGACTTTGTACCCGGCATCACCATAGATGCACGTGAGGGGCGTGTCATATTTACATCCTCAGAGCCTTTTGGTCAATATCTGTTTGAAAAACTTAGATTGGCAGCCACCGAAGATTATAACAATCCGGCTACTTGGAATGCCAACCAAAAACATTATGTGTTTCAAGAACTCTATGAACTATCCAAAACACAGGCAGAACAATTTACCACCAAAAATAAATTTATCCTAAAAGGACGTTACAAAACAGCCGGCGGCGATGGTATTCCTATCGGTGGGTTTAACATTCCCAGAGGTTCCGTAACGGTGACAGCCGGCGGGCGTACCTTAGTGGAAGGCGTCGACTATGTGGTTAACTACCAAATAGGCAGGGTAAATATCATCAACCCTTCTATCTCGCAAGCCAATATTCCCATTCAGGTTTCTGTGGAACAAAATTCTATTTTCCAACAAACCACCAAAGTCTTTAACGGCATCGATGTAGAACACCGTTTTAGCGACAACTTTATCATTGGCGGGACTTATATGTCCTTCAAGGAAAAACCACTGAGCTGGAAATCCAACTATGGCTATGAGCCTTTAAACAATAAACTGCTTGGTTTTAACGGAATGTATAGTACCAAAGTTCCTTTCTTAACGAGATTGGTCAACAGATTGCCCAATATTAAATCGGAGGCAGAATCCAACTTTTCTATCAAAGCCGAAGCAGCTTATCTATTCCCCGGACTCGCAAATGTATCTAATGTCAACGGCAGAAGCACCACTTATGTTGAAGACTTTGAATCCTCGCAAATGTTTATAGATTTGCGTTCGGGATATGCTTGGCATTTGGCATCGGTACCGGCACGTTTTCCTGAATCACAACAATTGGATAATTTAGATTCCGGTAAAAACCGAGCAAAACTGGCTTGGTATGTCATCGACCCAATTTTTTATACCAATCCGCCTACTGACGTTACCCAAGATATTTTGTCAGAAGAACAAAACAGACAAATTGGCATTCACGAATTGTTTGACCAAGATGTTCCCTCCGGATATCCCACTACGGTAAATCCGTTGAACCTGATGTTCTTCCCAAAGAAAAGAGGTCCTTATAATTTTGACACCAATTTAGACCCCAACAACGGTTCGTTATTACAACCCCAACAACGATGGGGCGGTATCATGCGCTATTTGCAAACCAATGATTTTGAACAGGCAAACGTAGAGTACGTAGAGATGTGGGTGATGGATCCCTACTTCAACAATCCGGCTGCTTCTAGCAATGGAAAACTATATATCGACTTGGGTTATATGTCCGAAGACATTTTATTTGACGGTCATAAACAATACGAAAACGGATTGCCCGGCGATGGAACGGACACCAATACCATACTCACAAATATTGCAAGAGTGCCCACCAGACAATCTATCGTATATGCTTTTTCTAACGATGCCAATGAACGCCCCAATCAAGATGTAGGTTTTGACGGTTTATCCGATGATCGAGAGCGTACATTCTTTGCCAACTATTTGAACAACTTACCGGCAAACCTTCGAAACCAATTCCAAGACGACCCTTCTGCCGATGATTACACCAATTATATGGACGCCACCGGCGATATTATGAACCGCTACAAAGACTATAACGGTAGCGAAGGAAACACACCAATGGATGCGGCAAACCAAAATACAACCAATGGAGTTGCCACCGGAAACAACACCTTTCCGGATGTAGAAGACATCGACCGCGACCAAAGTATGAATACCATAGAAAGTTATTATGAATACGGCATTGATATCAAGCCAAACATCACCATAAACGACCGATATGTTGCAGATATCAAGGAGAGTACGGTAACTTTAGCCAACGGGAACACTCAAACTTCAAGATGGATTCAATACAAAATTCCCATTCATGAATTTACCGATAAAGTAGGTAATATTTCAGATTTCAGATCGATCAAATTTATGCGTATGTACATGACCGGATTTGCAGAAGATAGCATTGTGCTCCGGTTTGCTTCGCTAAATTTGGTACGTGGCGATTGGAAAAAATACCAGTTAACTATGGATCCTAATGATCCCAACCCTGACGATGACGGCACCTTTGTAGAAACTTCAGCCGTAAGCATCGAAGCCAATGCTACGCGTCAACCGATCCCCTATGCATTGCCTCCGGGTATTCAAAGAGAAGAAATTTATCAACAAAACTCACAAGTACGTCAAAACGAACAAGCACTATCGCTAAAAGTCTGTGATTTGGAAGTGAAAGACGGCAGGGGTGTGTATAAGTATAATAGTGTTGACATGCGTCAATACAAAAGACTAGAAATGTTTATTCACGCCGAAAGCAGGGATGGTAATTTACCCTTGGAAGACGGTGAAGCCTACGGATTTGTTCGTTTTGGTTCTGATGTATCGGATAATTTTTACGAAGTACAAGTGCCTTTAAAAGTAACCCTACCGGGCACTTCCGACCCTGAACAAATATGGCCCTTGGAAAACAGAATCGATTTAAAACTCTCTTTGCTTAACAAGATTAAATTGGAAATGATTCGCAACAATACCATGAGCCAATCCAATGTGCCGGTATATTTTATGGAAAGCGCCTTAGACCCTTCGGCTGCCGGTAAACCAAACGAATTGCGTATCGGTATCAAAGGAAATCCAAATTTCGGCGATATTAAAGTCGTAATGGTAGGGGTAAGAAATGCCACCAATCATAAAATCTGCGGTGAATATTGGTTTAATGAGTTGCGTTTATCCGAAATGAAAAACAAAGGTGGCTGGGCTTCTAACGCCAGCATCGATACAAACCTTGCTGATTTTGCAACCATATCCTTAACAGGCGGTATCTCCACCGAAGGATTTGGCGGTTTGGAACAAGGACCCTTGGAAAGAAATCTGGAAGACACCAAGCGCTATAACTTCAATTCGAATGTCAATGTAGGAAAATTGTTACCCAAAAAATGGAATATCAATATTCCTGTAACCTACACCGTTTCCGAAGAATTTATCAGCCCCAAATACGACCCGATTTGGCAAGATATCAGCTTGCAGGACCGACTGGATGTAGCCGCCCCCAAACAACGTGATTCCATCAGAAAAGTAGCACAGGCCTATACCCGACACCGAGGTATTACCCTCTCGGGCGTAAAGAAAAACTACAGCCAACAAACAGCCCAAAAAACCGGTAAAAAGAAAAAAGCGCCTAAACACTATTTCTTTGATATTGAAAATTTTACCTTTGATTTCTCCTACAATGAAATGTACCACTCGGATTATGAAGTAGAAGCCAATAAAGATGAAAATACCCGCTTGGGGATGAATTATAATTACAGCTTTAAAGACCTGTCCTTAAGCCCTTTTAAAAAATCTAAAAAATTAAAATCCAAATATTTTAAATTAATAAAAGACTTCAACTTTAATATTATGCCTTCGAGCATTAGTGTTAACAGTAATATCAACAGAAGATTTAACAATTTGAATTTTAGAGAATTAGAAGATTATGGGTTGAGCATTCCGCCACTTCAAAACAGAAATTACACTTTTGACTGGGGCTATAGCGTCAACTACAATCCGACAAAATCTATCAAGACATCCTTTGCGATTACCCACAATAGAAGTGTCCGAAATTATTTGTTGCCCGATGGTTCTACCAATTTTAACAGCAATCTATGGTCTGACTTCTTTAGTATTGGCGAGCCTTTGGTACACAATCAAAACCTAAATGTTTCGTATAATTTACCCTTAAAGAAAATTCCGATTTTGAGTTTTATCGACGCAAATTATGTGTTTAACGGCACTTATCAATGGCAAAAACGTTCGGAAGCTCTGGCAGATGTAGCTGGCTTTGACTTGGGAAATTCCATTCAAAATTCCAACTCACATCAATTAAATGCCAATTTTGATATGAGAAAATTATACAAAGAATTGGGAATTACACAATTAAAAAATTCTCTTTTGGGAAAATCCAAACGAAAAAGAAAAAAGAAAAGCAAGAAGAAAAAAGTCGTTAAAAAAGAAGACGAAGAAGGTAAAAAAGAAGTCGCCGGAAAAAAAGAACAAAAAACAAAGAAAAAACAACAGAAAATTTACACCCAAGCTTCTGCTGGTGAAAAATTCTTAGGCAATGTTATCGGGGTATTGACCAGTTTTCAAAGTCTAAAAGTAAACTATCGACAAAATAACGGTATTATGTTGCCGGGTTATTTAAAATCCGTTGGCTTTTTGGGCAGCATGCAGCCCAATCCTGCTTTTGCACTGGGATGGAATGACGACAATGCACGTTATGAAGCCGCCAAACGCGGATGGCTAACCCAATATCCCGATTTTAACCAACCTTACCTCAACACTTTTACCGAAGAACTGTCTTTCCAAGGAACCATCAAGCCGCTCAAAGCCCTTACGGTTACTTTTAAAGGTCAGAAATCTTATATGGAAAACCTGAGCGAACAATTCAATGCTGTAGGCAATCAATTCAATGCGCTTTTACCAAGCACAATGGGAAACTATTCTATTTCTTATGCGATGATTAATACCGCTTTTGAAAATGTCACCGACAAAAACAGCCCTGCATTTAACAGAATGCTCGACAACAGATTGACCATAGCTAGGAGATTGGCACGCGAACGCGGCGTGGCTGTACCGGCAACCGGTTATCCCGATGGTTACGGACCTTTACAAACGGAAGTAGTCATGTATTCTTTCTTGACAGGATACAATAAAATAGATGCCGGCAAAACAACGCTGTCACCTTTTAGAAACCTTCCGATCCCCAACTGGCGTATCAAATTCTCAGGATTGACCCGATACAAATGGATTAAGAAAGTTTTCAAAAATTTAAGTATCGAACATAGTTATAAATCAGATTATACCATTAATCAATTTACCAACAATTTGCAAACTTTTCAAGATCCGAATGCCAAAGATGCCGCCGGAAACTATTACTCGTCTTATGTAATGGACAATATGACATTAACCGAAGCCTTCAATCCTTTGGTTAAGGTAAATATGGAATTAAACAATTCGTTGCGATTGGATGTATCGATGAAAAAAGACCGTAGTATTTCGTTAAATCTCAACAATTATACGCTTTCTGAAGTCTCTGGAAAAGAATACACCTTAGGACTCGGATATCGATTAAAAGACATCAGTTTCCCTTTAAGCATTGCAGGACACCGATTTGATTTTAGCAGCGATGTAATTCTAAAAATAAATGCTTCGGTGCGCAACAATATTACCGTTATCAGAGGTTTGTCTGACAATAGCAATCAAATTACAGCCGGACAAACGATGTATAACTTAAAATTCTCAGCCGACTATGCCTTGACAAAGTATTTATCTGCTATTGCATTTTACAACCACTCCTACTCTAAATTTGCCATATCGACCAATTATCCGTTTACAAATATTAGAGGTGGGGTGACGCTAAAATATACTTTTGGCAACTAATTTTTTCACATATCATTTAAAGTAAAAAAATACACCAAAAAACATTTTTTTAGTAGAAAAATATTTATACTTTTGTTGATATATTATTACCAATTAAATCAAATAAAAATGAATATACCACAAGATTTAAAATATACAAAAGAACACGAATGGATACGCATCGATGGTGATGAAGCCTTAGTTGGCATTACCGATTTTGCGCAAAGAGAATTAGGAGATATTGTCTATGTCGAAGTTGATACCGAAGGCGAAGAACTAGACCAAGACGAAGTATTTGGTACGGTAGAAGCTGTAAAAACGGTTTCCGATTTGTTTGTGCCTGTTGCCGGAGAGGTAATAGAATTTAACGAAGCGCTGGAAGATGAACCGGAGATTATCAATAAAGATCCTTATGAAAAAGGCTGGATCATTAAATTAAAAATTAAGAATTCCGCTGATTTGGATGCTTTATTAGACGCAGATGCTTATAAAAAATATATCAAAGCTTAAATATAAAATTGTAGCATTTGCCTATACGATTGGGCTAAGCTATGTAAGCTTGATGCCTTTAAATGGAATGCACCTACCGCCTGTTGCCAACGCAGATAAGGTAGTGCATTTTTTTTTATATTTTTTCCTAACAATTTTTTGGTTGCTGGCATTTCCCAATTTTCGCCACCACAAAATAAGACTGATTGTATTGGTTATTTCTTGGGGTATTATGATCGAATTTTTACAGGAATATGCCGTAACCTATCGCACCGGCGACCCCTTTGATGCCTTGGCTAATACCTTAGGCGGTTTGTTTGGACTTTGGGTTTATTTTAAGTTTGCTAGGAAATAACTATTTATACCATTAGAATTTCAAAACATATGTTTTGGTATTTAAGTGAGCTTTGAAATAAATAAAATGAATAATTCGGATTAAATGGTATTACTCTTATAAGCCTGTAAAGTATTTTGTAGCAACATCGCAATTGTCATAGGTCCCACGCCTCCCGGCACCGGTGTGATATAGGATGCTTTGGGCGCAACGTTCTCAAAATCGACATCTCCCACCAATTTATAGCCCCTTTTTCTTTCGGGCGCATCGATACTGTTGATACCGGCATCGATAATCACAACCCCATCTTTGACCATATCAGCCGTTAAAAAATAAGCTTTTCCGATAGCCGTGATAATAATATCTGCTTGTAAAGACAATTCCTTAATATTTTTGGTACGACTGTGTGCCAAAGTAACCGTAGCATTTCCACCTGCTCTTTTCTGACTCAGCAATACGCTCAAGGGGCGTCCCACTATCAAACTCCGACCAATAACCAACACATTTTTGCCTTCTGTTTCAATATGGTAACGCTTGATAAGTTCTAAAATACCCAAAGGTGTTGCCGATAAAAAACCGGGCAATCCCGCCAACATTTTACCTAGATTTAACGGATGAAAACCATCTACATCTTTATGAGGATCAATGGCCATAATAATTTTTTCTTCGTCGATATGTTTGGGAAGCGGTAACTGTACGATATAACCATCGACATCATCATCTTGGTTGAGTTTATCGACTACTTCCAAAAGTCGCTTTTCGCTAATATCCTGATCAAAAGTTAGTATATTTGACGTAAAACCAATAGATTTTGATGCCTTCTCCTTACTGTTTACATAAGTTCGACTGGCAGGATCATTGCCCACCAAAACAGCTACCAAATGTGGCGGACGTTTGTTTTGTCGCAAAAGTTCATCGACTTCTAAGCGAATAGATTCCTTAATGTCCAAGGCTGTTTTTTTGCCGTCTATTAGTTTCATAAAATTGATTAATGTATTAAGGCAATTCGATAACTATTTAAACCCCCGCTGGTGCACGATTGTATCGTGTTCCATATCCATCTTAGACTAATAAAAATATATTTTAAAGAATTTGTCTGTCTCCCGACAGACACTATTTAAACATATTCATCATGGCTTTGCCTTTACCGCCTTGCATCATTTTCATCATTTTTGCCATTTGGTTAAACTGCTTGAGCAACTGATTCACTTCGGTAATACTTTTACCGGAACCTTTTGCAATTCTTTTTTTTCTGCTGCTATTGATTACCGAAGGATTTCTTCTTTCCTTGGGGGTCATAGAGAATATAATGGCCTCGATTCCTTTAAAAGCGTCATCGTCAATATCAACATCTTTCATGGCTTTTCCCATACCGGGAATCATTCCCATAAGGTCTTTGATATTTCCCATTTTTTTGATTTGTTGTATTTGTTTCAAAAAGTCATCAAATCCAAATTGGTTTTTGGCAATCTTTTTTTGCAATTTACGAGATTCTTCCTCATCAAATTGCTCTTGCGCACGTTCCACCAACGAAACGACATCCCCCATTCCCAAAATTCGTTCTGCCATACGGTCAGGGTGAAAGATATCGATATCGGTCATTTTTTCGCCGGTACCTATAAATTTTATGGGTTTATCGACAACCGATTTTATAGAAAGCGCCGCACCACCACGAGCATCCCCATCGAGTTTGGTAAGGATTACCCCTTCAAAATTAAGACGATCATTAAAAGCTTTTGCCGTATTGACCGCATCTTGACCGGTCATAGCATCTACAACAAATAGGGTTTCTTGCGGTTTTACAGCCTGATGAATGGCTGCAATTTCGTTCATCATCTCTTCGTCAACAGCCAAACGTCCTGCTGTATCGATAATGACAACATTTTTGCCGTTTTGCTTGGCAAAAGCAACCGCATTTTGTGCTATTTTAACAGGATTTTTATTTTCGGGTTCGGTGTAAACCTCTACCCCTATTTGCTCGCCCACCACCTTTAACTGGTCGATGGCTGCAGGTCTGTAAACATCTGCCGCTACTAAAAGCGGTTGTTTGGTTTTTTTTGTTTTTAACCAGTTGGCAAGTTTACCTGAAAAAGTCGTTTTACCCGAACCTTGAAGCCCTGACATTAAGATGACGCTTGGATTGCCCGATAAATTTACACCTGCTGTTTCGCCACCCATCAACTGGGTTAATTCATCCTTAACAATTTTTACCATTAACTGTCCAGGTTGTACGGCTGTAAGCACATTTTGACCCAAAGCTTTTTCTTTAACGGTATTGGTAAACTGTTTGGCTATTTTATAATTGACATCTGCATCCAACAAAGCACGACGCACTTCCTTCATAGTCTCTGCCACATTGACCTCGGTAATCCTTCCGTGTCCCTTTAATACATGTAGCGCCTTGTCTAACTTCGAACTTAAATTATCAAACATATTTTAAAACTTTTTTGTGCTGACAAAGATAATGGATTTTATCAAAAGTTGCAGAGCCATCATTCATTTCTTTTAAAAGGCAAAAATGATATGGTAGTTTTCTATAAAGCTTACTATAAAAAATAATTTTGAATAAAACAAAAAAATTATAACTTGCAGGGGTTAAAGATGTA
>JANTGO010000053.1 GCA_024763015.1 Flavobacteriaceae bacterium | reverse complement strand
TCAAAACCAAATCGCTCTCCGTTTTTGTCTATACCGTGTGCAATTATGCCGCCAATTTTTTTATGAGCTTGGTTTTGTTTTAAAAGTCGAATTAGTTCTTTTAAGAATGTTGTTTTACCGCTTCTTACCGCTCCCGATATAATGAATATATTGTTTTTTTGTTGGCTATATTCTTGAAATTCAGTTAGTAATAAATCAGATAAATGAATGGCTTTACGCATCGTGCCTAAGGGGCTTAACAACACTTTTTTATCTTTTGAAATATTTTTTAGAATGAAGGGAACGGCCGAAGTTGCCAGTCCAAGCGTGGCATACAATTGGGCATAGCCACGTCTGTACAGCAGCGCCTTAACCAAAGGATTTTTTAATTCTACACTAATGGCCGTAAAAACAGAAACGACTAGAATAGCTCTTAATACCATTTTTAGTCCAATAAGTAATCCTTGTGTTTTGTCTTGCCAAATCCAAACGGTTATGAGCATAATAATGATTAGTTGAAACCAGAAAAGTGGTTTTGCCAATCTGCGTAATGATTTGCCATAACGATATATCAAAAACGATAAATACACAAGGATGGGTAAGATGATATATAAAAGTGGAAAAACCTCAAGTGAAAATAAAGCCAGTATCAACAATAAGGTGTGAATGATGATGTAAATATATTGATACTTAAAATGTTGTATGTCAAACAATGTATTTTTCACTTCCCATTTTTCATCAATTTTTTGATTGATTTTAGGTGCTTTTAAAATAGATTCGCCTAAGTATTTACCGGTAAGTCCGGCAAGTAAACCGCCAAAAATATAAGCGACAGTGACAATTATAATTAATTGATTTACAGGTAGTTTTAAATGAGATACTCTTAGTAGAACAAAATATAAATTCTCCAAAACTTTAACAATGTCAAATCCGTAGAGCAAAATGATGCTGACGATTTTGTGTATGATGGCGCTAAACATAGCCAAAATACCGGCAAAGGCAAAAGCAACGATGTTTCGTTTAAAAATATTGATAGATATTTGAAAAATAAAGGCTTCTAACAAAATGCCGATTAAGGGTCCTAAAATAACGGAAGTTGGCATCAGAGAGCGCATGAGTGCTGCGATTAAACCGGCTTTGATAAAAAGATTTTTGTCATTCCATTTATATGAAAAGCCACTTAGTAAAACAATGGCAAAAAAAGTAAGAAATGTGCCGGCAAAAGGCAAGCGAAGACTGTGAAACAGTCCGCCGAATACAATTTCAAAAGCAGCCCAAATACTACCGATTACAGCAGCTTTTAACCAAGTTTCTTGTTGTTTATAATCCATATTCTTCTTTTAATTTATGCCACTCATCCGGAGAATTAATATTGATAAATTTGTCTTCAAATTGCTTGGCATCGATGATTTGATGTTGCGTTTTGTCCAGTAAATGATTTAACTTATAATCTTTTTGAGCAATTTGCTTATCGAGCAAGGTCAATATTTTTTGATCATACATTCCTACGAGCATTTGCAGTCTGTTTTGTGCCTTAAAAATACTAATTTCGCTATTTTTATCGGTGTTTATAATCAAACTATCTATGATTTTATGATTTATTAGCGGCATATCGGCAGCCATAATGAGCGCCTTTGAATGTTTGATTTTTTTTAGACAAGTATAAATGCCACCCATAGGGCCAATATTTTGAATTTCATCGGCGTAAACAGATAAGTCGGTTGTCAAATTGGTATTACTACTGATGACGATATCGTTGGTATAATCACGCATCAAATCAATAGCATTTGTTAAAAATGTTTGACCACGAAAAAGGATATGTGTTTTGTCAAACCCCATTCGTTTACTTTTACCTCCGGCTAATATGATGGCTGATAACGCTATGCCTTATGCTTTTTTTAATTTGTAAAACCCTTTCTTTTTAACAGTGCATCGATTTTTGGTGCATGCCCTCTAAAACTTTTGTAGAGTTCCATTCCTGATTTGGTACCGCCACTGCTAATCATCTTTTTGTATTTTTTTGCCAATTTGGGATTAAATATATCGCCTGTTTCCTTAAAAGCGGCAAAGGCATCGGCATCCAAAACTTCCGACCAAAGATAACTGTAATATCCGGCAGCATATCCACCACCAAAAATATGAGCATAATAAGTGCTTCTATATCTGGGGATGATTTCTTTAATAAGATGTATTTTTTGCATTGATTTATTTTCAAAATCTAATGTTTTTCTAGGTAATGTATCGTTAATTGTGTGCCAATCCATATCGAGATAAGCAGCTGCCATATATTCAACAGTTCTAAATCCAACATTAAAATTATTGGCTATGTTCATCTTTTCAACCAAATCCTTAGGAATAATTTCTCCGGTTTTGTAATGTTTGGCATAGAGTTTTAACATATCCGGGTCACTCATCCAGTTTTCCATAACTTGTGAAGGAAATTCTACAAAATCCCTAGGGACATTGGTGCCTGAGAGCGAAGCATATTTAACATTGGAAAGCAACCCGTGTAACCCGTGTCCAAATTCGTGAAATACGGTTTGCGCTTGATCAAAATTCAGTAGAGAAGGCGTATCTTTTGTAGGAGCGGGAAAATTAAAATTGGTGGTAACAATTGGTGTAACAAATTGATTGTCAACATTTGATTGCATACGAATTTCGTTCATCCAAGCGCCACCGCGTTTGCTGGGACGGGCAAAGAAGTCCATATAAATAACTCCGACGTGTTTTCCCTTGTCATCGGTTACTTCGTAAGCTTGTTGGTCTTTGTGCCAAGTTGCAATTTTGTTATTGGGCGTAAAATTTAGTCCGAATAATTTATGTGCTAGCAAAAAAGCACCTTTTCTAACTGCATTGACTTCGAAATACGGGCGGGTTTCATTTTCGTCAAATTGGTATTTTTTACTTCTGATTTTTCTTACGTAGTAACGCCAATCACTGGCTCTAAAAGCATCATTAATGCCATCGGATTTCATACTTGCTACCAATAATTTACGGTCATTTTTAGTTGTTTCTAGGGCAGGTGTCCATACTTTGTTTAGCAAGTCGTAAACATTTTTAGGCTTTTCAGCCATATTGTCTGCCAAAATATATTCAGCGTAGTTTTTATAACCAAGCAAATGAGCTTTTTCTGCTCGTAATTGCACCATTTTTTCAACTACTTTTTTGTTGTCGTGGGCATTGTTGTTATTGCCTCTATTTGCATAAGCCTGAAATATTTTTTCGCGTAGATTACGGTTTGTGGCATAATCCAAAAACGGATAAATACTCGGACGTTGCAGTCCAAAAGACCAACCGATTTTGTGTCCGCGTTTGTGCGCCTCTTCAACAGCAGCATCAAGGGCAGCTTTTGGCATTTCGCCCAAATCTTTTTTGTCCGTTACATAAAGCTCGAAATCGTTGGTTTCTGCTAGGAGATTGTCATTAAATTTTTGTGATAGAGAAGCCAACTCTTTATTGATAAACTTTAATCTGTTTTGCTTGTCTTCCGGTAAATTAACACCCGATCTGACAAAGTTTTTATAGGTTTCTTCTAAAAGTTTTTGGTCTTCCGGATCATCCAATTTTGCCTCTTTTTTTACGATATCGACACGCTTAAATAAATCTTTGTTCATCGTGATTTTGTCAAAATGTGCTGACAATAAAGGTCTTATTTTTTGGGAAGTTTTTTTGAGTACATCATCGGTATTGGCTGCTTCTACAGCATTAAATGTATGCATTATTTTTTTGAGCAATTGTCCGCTTTGTTCCAAGGCCGTTACAGTATTTTTAAATGTAGGAGGCTGGGTATTTTGAATGATTTTTTCTATTTCTTCATCGTGTTTTTTTAAGGCAACTTCAAAGGCGGGTAAGTAATCTTCGCTTTTTATTTTATCAAAAGGCGGTGTGCCATAGGGTGTATGCCATTCTTGTAACAACGGATTGTTTTTTTGCGTCATATTTTGTTGATTTTGTAGCGGTTCTTGGTCTTTTTTGTCGTTTTGTTGACAAGAATTAATTGTCAATAGGACAAGCGCAATTTTCAGTATATTTTTCATGTGTTTATAATTTTATATTTTTTTATTGGTAACACATGTAACCACCATAATTATACATTTGTATTTAAAGAGAATTTTGCATGGTAGTTTCATTTGTTTATGGTATTTATGTATATCCATATTAAATAATATTAATTTGGATAAAGTATGATGCTTGATTTATTCTTTATTGGTGTTCAAAAATACATAATTTGAGTGATATTATCTACAAATAAAATCTTTTTTTGAGATATTTTTTTTACTTTTGCAAATGGCTACAAACAAACAAATAACAAAATCTGATTTTAGGAACGGAGGTGGTATTCTTATATTGGATTTTGGCTCACAATACAATCAACTTATTGCAAGACGTGTTAGAGAGCTGGGAGTGTATTCTGAAATACTACCTTTTGATACGGATGTTCAAAATATTTTGGCGCGCCGTCCGTCCGGCATCATTCTTTCAGGCGGACCTTCTTCCGTTTTTGCAGCAGATGCAAATCTTACTTCAAAGGAAATTTATGAACTTGGTATTCCTGTTTTTGGTATTTGTTATGGAATGCAATTGACCACGCATCTGTTGGGTGGAGAAGTAACGCAGGGTAAAATCGGGGAGTATGGCAAATCGATTTTTATCAAAGACAGCGAACATACATTATTACATAATATACCCGAAAAATCTACCGTATGGATGAGCCATTTTGATGAAGTCAGTCGTCTGCCCGAAGGATTTGTGCAATTTGGACATACATCGGCCTGTATTGCCGGTATAGCCAATGACGAAAAAGGAATTTATGCCACGCAATTTCATCCCGAAGTAGCACATACCGAATACGGCAAGCAAATTATTGAAAATTTTGTTTTTAAAATATGTAAAGCAAAAAAGAATTGGGACTTGTCAGACTATATCGACACAAGTATTGAGAATATTAGAAATATGGTTGGAAATCAGCGTGTTATATTAGGTTTGTCTGGCGGTGTTGATTCGTCTGTGGCAGCTATGTTGATACATAAAGCCATTGGCGACCAACTGACTTGTATATTTGTAGATACGGGATTGCTACGAAAAGACGAAGGAAAATCCGTTATGGTAACTTATGGTGCGCATTACAAAATGAACATTAAACATATCGACGCTTCGAAGGCTTTTTTGTCCGCTCTTAAAGGTGTTTCGGAACCGGAGCAAAAACGAAAAATTATCGGACGTGAATTTGTAAAAGTATTCGATAACGAAGCGAATAAAATCAAAGATGCTTCATTTTTGGCACAAGGCACTATTTATCCCGATGTCATCGAATCTAAATCGGCAAAAGGTGGCCCGTCTGCTACCATAAAATCACATCATAATGTGGGTGGTTTGCCCGAAAAGATGCACTTGGAATTACTCGAACCCTTGAAAGAACTGTTTAAAGACGAAGTAAGAGCATTAGGTTTGCAACTGGGCATTCCCGAAAAAATGATTATGAGACATCCGTTTCCCGGACCGGGATTGGGTATTCGTATTTTAGGAGAAGTAGATAAAGAAAAAGTGCAAATTTTACAAAAGGCAGATGCCATTTTTATCGAAGAATTGTATCGACACGATTTATACAATAAAGTCAGCCAGGCCTTTGTCGTTTTATTGCCTGTTAAATCCGTAGGGGTGATGGGTGATGAGCGAACTTATGAATATACAGCGGTTATCAGGTCGGCTAATACAATGGATTTTATGACAGCCGTTTGGTCGCGATTGCCTTATGATTTTTTGGATTTGGTCTCTACCCGTATCATCAACGAAGTAAAAGGAATCAATCGTGTGGCTTATGACATCAGCAGTAAACCGCCTGCTACAATTGAATGGGAATAATATCAATAATCCGGTAATTACCGGGACAAAAAAATAAATACAAAAACAGCCATGTTAAACGGAAAATTAATCAAAGAAGCCTACACATTTGACGATGTTTTATTGGTGCCGGCTTATTCGGAAGTAACACCCAATGAAGTGAGGCTTAACACAAAATTAAGTCGCAATATCAATTTGAATATCCCCATTATCAGTGCAGCAATGGATACTGTTACGGAATCGGATATGAGTATTGCTTTGGCTTTGCAAGGCGGAATCGGTATTATTCATAAAAATTTGTCTATCGAACAACAAGCGACGGAAGTCAGAAAAGTTAAACATTACGTTTTTGACAAAGCTGATTTTATCAATGCTAATATCGATAGCGCTTCAACATTAATTGTAGGCGCTGCCATTGGTGTAAGTGCCGATTTGGAAGCAAGGGCGCAAGCCTTGGCCGATGCCGGTGTCAATGTTTTTGTGTTGGATTCCGCTCATGGACACAGCAAAGGCATCATCGATGCTGTGAAATTTATCAAGAAAAATCACCCCGGCATTGATATTATTGCAGGTAATATCGTAACAGCTGCTGGAGCGCAAGCTTTGGTAGATGCTGGTGCCGATGCCGTGAAAATCGGCGTTGGACCCGGAGCGATTTGCACGACAAGGGTGGTTGCCGGTGTGGGTGTACCTCAATTAACTGCCGTAAACGATGTATATGAACAACTTAAAAATACCGATATTGGCATCATTGCCGATGGTGGTATCAAATTTTCGGGAGATGTTGCCAAAGCCATAGCCGTTGGAGCACATAGCGTTATGTTGGGAAGGATGCTTGCCGGTACTGATGAAGCGCCGGGGCAAATTATTACCAAAAACGAGAAAAAATTTAAGTCGTATGTCGGTATGGGCTCAATGGCAGCGATGGAACGAGGTAGCAAAGACCGTTATTTTCAGCAAGATAAAAGCAAAAACAAATTGGTGCCCGAAGGAATTGAAGCCATTGTTGATTACAAAGGGGCTGTTGAACGCATCATTTTTCAGCTTACCGGCGGATTGCGTTCGGGGATGGGGTATTGTGGCGCCAAAGACATTGAAACAATGCGACACAATGCCAAACTGGTCAAAATATCAAGTGCCGGACTAACCGAAAGTCACCCGCATGATGTCATGATTAGTAAAAGTGCCCCTAATTATGATTCGTAGGTAGTTTTTTTCTAGAATCCATCAATAAAAGATTGTATTTGACTAAATAAATTTATTATGCTTGCATATAAATTAGTAAAAAATATTTTGTACATTTGCTCAACAAATTTTGAGTGAGAAGAATTGATGAAAGATTTATTTGATAAGTTTAGAAAAGATAAAGGCCCATTGGGAAATTATGCTGATGTAGCCGAAGGATATTTTGTTTTTCCTGAATTTGAAGGACAAATTTCTAATCGAATGAAGTTTCAAGGTCAAGAGATGATTACTTGGAGCATTAATAATTATCTAGGGCTGGCAAATCATCCCGAAGTAAAAAAAGCAGATGCCGCCTCTGCGGCGAAGTGGGGAATGGCTTACCCAATGGGTGCCAGAGCCATGTCCGGACAAACACCCAAGCACGAGCAATTGGAGAACGAATTGGCTGCTTTTGTAAAAAAAGAAAAAGCTTATTTGTTAAATTTTGGTTACCAAGGAAATGTGTCAATCATTGACAGTTTGGTTAACAAGAACGATGTCATTGTTTATGATAGCGATTCACACGCCAGTATTATCGACGGTTGTCGCTTACATCAAGGAAAACGCTTCACTTTTCAACACAACGATGTTGCCAGTTTAGAAAAAATGTTAGAACGTGCTACTGTAGTTGCCAACAAAACAGGTGGTGGCATATTGGTTATTACCGAAGGTGTTTTTGGTATGCGAGGCGAACAAGGAAAGATCAAAGAAATTGTTGCGTTAAAAGACAAATTTAATTTTAGATTGTTGGTCGATGATGCGCATGGGTTCGGTACACTTGGTAAAACAGGTGCCGGAGCAGGCGAGGAACAAGGTGTGCAAGATGATATCGATATTTATTTTGCTACTTTTGCCAAATCAATGGCAGGAATTGGTGCTTTTGTTGCCGGAGAAAAAGATTTAATTAAATTTTTAAAATATAATATGCGTTCGCAAGTCTTTGCCAAGTCATTGCCTATGCCAATGGTGGAAGGCGCTTTGGTTCGTTTGGATTTATTGCGACGCAGTCCGGAGTTAAAAGACAAACTTTGGAAAGTAGCAACTTCGCTTCAAAAAGGTTTACGCGATGCCGGTTTTGACTTAGGTCTGACCGATACCGTAATCACACCGGTTTATTTAAAAGGTAGTGTGCCCGAAGCGATGGTTATGGTTAAAGATTTACGTGATAAATATAAAGTGTTTACCTCTATTGTAATTTATCCGGTTATCCCCAAAGGATTGATTTTATTGCGATTAATACCAACCGCTGTACATACACAAGAGGATATTGATATAACCGTTAAGGCATTTTCGGCTATCAAAGAAAAATTAGAATCCGGTGTGTATAAACGTATCGGAGACGAATATATAAAACGTATGCGTGCATAAATAAAGAGTGTTTTTTTCATAATGTGGATTTTTAGGTTAACACACAGTGAAAATGATAAGCCCGAGCATTTGCTCGGGCTTATCTGTTTTTACTACTAATACCATTTAAACACCAAAACACTTGATAATTTCTTTATCTTTTTCCGTTTTTCTTCACTTAAAAACCTTACCGTAGCTAAGGCTATGCTTAACTTTTGAAGATTGAAAAACAAAAAAATATTTTGAAATTATACTACTTGTTTTGAAATTTAAAAGGTATGAACTTTTTGTAATTATTTGGTGATTTTCGGGTTTTTCTTGGGTATGATATTACTCAAATCATATCCTGAAAACTTTTTAAGATAATGCTTAATATTAGTGCCATAAGCATCGGTCATCGTGTTTTTTCCGTAAGACCATAAATATTGTTGTACGGCACCTGCGCCACCAAGATGGGCTGCTGCTAGAATGCCGGATTCTGTAATTTTAATACCGCCAACCCATTTTCCGCTAAATTTTTTGATTTCTTTTCGTAAAATGTATTTGTTTTTTTCCAAATTGGCGATAAACGTCTTTTCTTGCAACATAGGGTCCTTGAGAAAATTCTTTGGATTAACGTGTAGTTCTTTTAAAGTAGATCTTCCAAATTGATATTTTCCCAAATATCCCAAGGTATTGACACGTGAATATTTTCCTTGTGATTCTTTAAAAGCCAAAGCTTCTTTGAATCCCACAAAATCTTTTTCCACAAACGGAATATTCAATTTCTTGTTCGCTTCTGTTTTTGCAAGCATTTCTTGTGTTGGAACAAAAGAAAAGCCCGGTTCAGGTCTATTGATTTTAACAATATCAATTGCATTATTGTCAATCATATCGTTGGCAAAACTGACTAAGAAAAAAGCGATGCCTAACAATGTGATTGCTATAAATATTTTACTGTTTTTTATCTTCATAAATTTTATTTATGCTATTTTATAAGATGTTAAATTTATAAAATTCGCAATATTTTGGCTGCAAAGATAATGCCAATTTTTTAATATACAAGTATTTAGCAAAATTTTTAGAAAAAAGGCAATTGTAAAAGGTGGAAAATATGAAATTTTAGCAGGTGTTTTTGGGTATATTTTTATTGATACAATTATTTTTTTAGTGATAAATACCCTGCCTATTCAATTGGGTATGATACTTGCCTGCATCGCGATTGTGAGCAGACAAATTTTTATTAAAAATATGATAACCGGGTTTGTTAAAATCTGCTACAAAATATAGGTAGTCGTGTTTTTCGGCTTGTAGGACAGCATCTATGCTTTGTTGGTCGGGCATACAAATAGGTCCGGGTGGTAATCCTGCGTTCTTATAGGTATTGTATGGTGATACTACTTCCTTGTGCTTGTCTAAAACCCTTTTGATAACGATGTCTTTTCCATATTTTTGTTGATAAGCATAGACCACTGTGGGGTCGGCTTGTAAAAGCATGTGTTTCTGCAATCTATTGAGATATACGCCTGCAATTCTGGATAATTCATCTTTTTTTGTTGATTCTTTTTGAACAATCGAGCCCAAAATTCCTATCTCTATTGGTGTTAAGTTTAGTGATCTGGCTTGTGCTTGTCGTCGATTGTTCCAAAATTTGTGGTATTCTTTAAGCATTTTATTCCTGAATTTTTCAGGAGAGGTGTTATAATACATTTTATAAGTATTGGGGACATACATCAATAAAGCGGTTTGTTTGTCGAAGCCGTTTTTCTGTAAAAAATCTTGATTGATCATGGTTTTTAACAAATTCATTGAATCAGATGCTATATAGTGACTGACGGCGCCGGCAAGTTCTTCTAACGAATTACGGTTGTTGAAAGTAACATTTATTTCTACCTGTTTGCCTATTCGCAGCATATTTATCAAATCATTATTGTTCATATTGTTTTTGATTTGATACCTGCCAGGATATATCTTATGGAAACGCTTAATCTTTGAGGCAAATCCAAATGTTGATTTGTTTTTTAAGTAAGGTTTTAAAATTGTTTTTAGTTGGTCAAAATCAGCATTTTTAGGAATGTCGAAATAAGCCGTTTTTTCTTTTAAGACGATATTTGGACTGTATAAACTATAATACAAGCTTAAGCCGGCGATTGCAAAACCGATGATTAAAATACCTAATATATATATGTATGTTTTTTTCATTTATTGAATTGTATATCTCAATTATTATTATAGGGAATGACGGCTAGTAAATTCAAGCATCTTTTCTTATATGTTGAAATAAAAGTTCGTCTTGATAATGTTTCCCATCAAAATTCCAATCTTTTTTTTCTCCGGTCAAAACAAAATTATTTTTCTTAAAAAGTTTAATGCTTGCCAAATTGTCAGCCGAAATATTGGCATATAATTGGTGCAAATGTAAAATATTAAAAGCATATTTTAAAATTTCTTTTATGGCTTCGTTGCCATATCCTTTATGGCGTTGTGCTTTATCTTTGATGATAATTCCTACACCGGCACGTCTGTTTTTGTGGTCAAAATCAAATAAATCTATAAAGCCAATTAGTTGTTTGTCAGCGCAAATTTCGATGGCAAACCTGAATTGCTTCGCTTCGTGAATATCGCGATCTGCTTCTTGGATATATCGTTTTAACAAATCCATAGAAAAGGGCTGTTGGGTATGGCTTAAGTGCCAAAGATTGGCATCGTTTTCCAGGTTGAAAAGAAAACCGATATCCTCGGGTTCCAAAGCTCTTAGTTTGATAATGTTTTGGCTCATTTTACATTCAATTTATTGCTAATGACTGATAAATAGGATTTTAGTGTTAATAATCCGTTAAAAACGACGTTAATTTTGCGTTAAAGATACTGACATTTTATCAATTTGGAATAATTTTGGTGGAGAATTTAACGATTAAAAGTTATAATGTTAGTTTTGAAATTGATTTTCTTACTTAAAAAATAAAATTATGAAAAAGTTTATAGGATTGGTAGCTATTGTGCTATTTACTTCAGTATTCAGTATTTTTGGCTATAAATATTTAGCTCAAAATGATTCAAATAATAGCCAATTTATTAAAACGCAAGCCGTTTCAAACGATATCTCGGCGGATTCTTTGCAGGGACACCTAGTGAATGTTGCACATAGTAATGAACAAAACAATCTTATCGGAAATGAACTGCCCGATTTTAGAAAAGTGGTTAAAAACACCAAATCTGCAGTGGTACATGTTAGGAATACTCGTTTTGTACAGCGATTTCAACCTTATTATTTTGGCTACCGTCAAGGACAGGTGTATAAGCAAGAAGGAACCGGTTCGGGAGTTATTATTTCGCCTGACGGTTATATCGTAACCAATAATCACGTTATTAAAGATGCTAACGAGTTAGAAGTAAGCCTTGATAATAACAAAACCTATAAAGCCAGTTTGGTAGGGACGGATCCCAATACGGATGTGGCGGTTATCAAGATAGACGCTAACAATTTGCCTTATTTGCCTTTTGGAAACTCCGACGATGTGGCATTGGGTGAATGGGTTTTAGCAATTGGTAATCCATATAACATCGGTACAACGGTTACTTCGGGAATTGTTAGTGCCAAAGGACGTGATTTAAAGGGCAACAAACGCATCGATAATTTTATTCAAACGGATGCTGTTGTCAATCCGGGGAATAGTGGTGGTGCTTTGCTTGACACACGTGGTGAACTTATCGGAATTAACACGATGATTTTTTCAATGAACGGTTCATATATTGGTTATTCCTTTGCCATTCCTTCAAATATTGTTAAAAAAGTAGTGGATGATATTTTGGAATACGGTAGCATTCAAAAAGGTGTTTTGGGTATAAAAGGAGCTGAATTAAATGGTGAAATAGCTAAAAAATTAAATATTGATCAAACCGAAGGCGTATATGTTTATGAAATTGAACCCAATACCGGTGCGGCAAAATCCGGTTTAGATGTGGGCGATATCATAATAAAACTTGATAATATCAAGGTGGCAACTATGTCCGACTTAATGGGATACCTCAAAACGAAACGCCCGGGTGATAAAATAAAAGTGGTGGCTTTGCGTGATAGTAATGCCAAAGGGTTTGAAGTGGTATTAAGTAAAAACGAAGCAGCATATCTTAAAAAGTTGGGTTTGTCAGTCAAAAATGTAAACAAGGATGTGTTGAAATCTTATGGTGTCAAAAATGGCGTTTATATCGACCGTATTAACAACCGACTTTTGTTTGAATACGGTGTAAAACCCGGATATTTGATTACGCGTATTAACAATACGCCGATAACCTCTGTTGATGATATTACAAATGTGTTGCAATCACTTGAAAACCAACGTTATCTCCTAGAAGTAGTTTCGCCGGATGGAAGAGTGGAAAAATATATATTTCAATAGTTTTGCTTGAAGTGCTGAGACTAGCAATGCTTATGCATTAGTTTTGTTTATTAATATTCATAATGCCCGATAAATTGGATTTTATCGGGTGTTTTGTTGTTTGGGATTGGCTTTATTATATTTATCTGTTGCGCTTTTTTAGAATGCGCTTTTTTGGGTTGCATAAGAATATTTCATAAAAACCTTATCATATAGCTTTGTTTTAAATAAAATTATGTATCTTTGATGAGAATTTGAGCTTAATTTAGACTCTTTTGGAATGTAATTCAAAATAATATATGGATGGAATTAAATCTAAATAATTTTAAATCACAAACTTGGGTTATGTTAATTTTAGTTTTTGCTTTTGCTGTATGTTCAAGCACTCTTTTTATATACATTTTTGACCAAGAATTGTTTTTTAAAACTGAATTGATTAAATTATTGTTGTTAAGTCTTTCTTTTTCACTTCCAATTTGGTTTTCTAACAGTGTTCTTTTTGATATATCTGTAAATAATGATTTAGATGTGGAAACAGTGGGAGTATTTGGTAGCTTACTCTCATTTCCTGTTATTTATATTCCT
>JANTGO010000052.1 GCA_024763015.1 Flavobacteriaceae bacterium | reverse complement strand
TTTAATTTAGGAAAATGTTTGCTAACAATTTCAATTAGCTCACCGGTTGTTTTAATCGGGTTTTGGTTTCTTGCTGCCACAATTGACCTTGCCAAGGCAGTGGCATTTCTTAAATCACCGTATTGCGAAAAAATGATTTTCAATTCGCGTTCTTCATAATTATTAATCACCTCATAAGCAGATAACTCGGCATTTTGATCCATTCTCATATCCAATTTTTCATCATAACGTGTCGAAAAACCGCGTTTTGGAATATTAATTTGATGCGATGAAATGCCTAAATCTGCCAAAACACCATCGACTTGTTTAACACCCTCCATTCGCAAGTAATTTTTCATATTTGCAAAATTTCCTTCTATCAAGGTCAATCTATCATCGTCAATCTTATTTTTAATAGCATCGGCATCTTGGTCAAAAGCAAACAAATGTCCGTCCTTGCCCAAATGCTTTAAAATCTCCCTGGAATGACCGCCACCGCCATAGGTTACATCAACATAAGTACCATCAGGGCGAATATTTAAAGCCGCCACAGCCTCTTTTAACAAGACCGGAATATGATATGTTTCCTCAATATTATGCATCTTCAAAATCTATATCACCCATTACATCCTCAGCTAAATCAGAAAAATCGTTTGCTGTTTCCTTGAGATAGTTTTCATACATGTCCTTATCCCAAATTTGCAAAATATTAATCGCTGAAGCAATGACTATTTCTTTTTTCAGTCCTGCCAAGCCAACTAAATCTTTTGGCACTTGCAATCTTCCTGTTGTGTCAACATTCACATTTCTTACACCTGCTAAAAATCTGGTTAAGAAATCGATATTTTTTTTCTTAAAACGGTTTAGCTTATTAAGTTTTTCCATCAAATTATTCCATTCATCCTTTGGATACATTTCCAGATTATTTTCAAAAACAGCCCTTTTTAGCACAAAGCTATCCAACTGCAAATCCGCAAACTGCTTACGCAACTCCGAAGGCAACATCAGCCTGCCTTTGGCGTCCAATTTGCAATAATAAGTTCCGTTTAAAATTTTCATCTGTCAATTATGTATGTCCGGTTAAATAAAAATTTACTAATTCATTTATTGTTAGTCACAATGCTTTTATATATTTGTGAAATAATTATAAACCAAAAGTACAAAAAAAATTGCATTTTTCACCACTTTCTACCACTTTGTTAATAACTTTTTGAAAGGATAAATTTTCAGAAGTAATTGGCTGTTTTTATTAAATATTTGTCAAAGAAATTGGTTAAAAATGCAAAAATGATGAAAAACAAATGCATTTTTGTGCAGCAATTTACTTGAAATCAATCTTTTATAAACTCAATTAAAGATATTTTTAAAACCTTAAACGCCAAAATGAAGAACAAATTCAAAAATTTCGATCAATTTGATAAGCAAACCAATCTTGTATTTTCGGGTACTTTGCTCAGCCTGTTATTTATTATGACACTGGCATATTACCAACATCAAAAATCATTTTTTGAGCTTAATCATTCCACTTTACTTTTAGCCGGCTTTATATTGAGTATCAGTAGCTTAATTGCAATGTCTTACCTATATAAATCGACTAAAAAATCGATTCGGAAAAAAGACAAACTCCCTGAAAAATTGGCTTTATACTACCAAATATTTATTATAAAACTCTCTTTTTTATGGATAAGCGGTATTGCTAATAGCTTGTTTTATTATATGACGGCAAATAAGTTTTTTATTGTTTTTTCTGCCTTTTCGGTGCTGGCTATCTTGATGGCAAGGCCTTATGCCGACAAATTGTCTAAAGAGTTTAATGCATCGGAAATTGAAAAAAGTTATTTTGATCACCCGGACAAAAATATATAATAATATTTTTTGGTTGCTGTCTTTAAAATCCGGCACTTTGATACAAATTTTCTTCCTTTTAGTCAGAAAATTCACTCAGTGAGCTATGCTTTGTGCTTTGTCTTCATTTTGTAATTATTACAAAATCAGGATACAAGCACACAAAAAAATTCGTGTGGTAGTAGGATGTTAATAATTGTTCACTCTGGAACACGATGCAATAGTACACCAGCGGGGATACAAATTTTCTTCCTTTCAGTCAGAAAATCCACTCAGTGTCCTAGGCTTAGTAATTTTGAACAGATTCTTATGGCAACAGCATCCAGAATTTCACATCCTAAATTTACCTTTTTAAGAGAGAAAAATAAAATTTAATTATTTGTTATTTTAATTTGAAAATATTTATATATTTGCAATCCCAAAACGATGGCGAGGTAGCTCAGACGGTTAGAGCGTCGGATTCATAACCCGGAGGTCGCGGGTTCAATTCCCGCCCTCGCTACTGAAAATATTAGGAGAGTTGGCAGAGTGGTCGAATGCGGTAGTCTTGAAAACTATTGAGGGTCACACCTCCGGGGGTTCGAATCCCTCACTCTCCGCAGAAAACGCATAACAAAAGTTATGCGTTTTTCTTTTTCCTGCTTTCCTCATTTTTTATTAGAATTTATATAACTAACTGATATTTAGATAAATACAAATTTTGAAATAAAAATTTGGATATTCTGTGAGGAAAAGGACTACAACTTGCAAAACATGTGCTTCTCTAAAATAATGTCCTGATTTCGGATAAAATCATAGCCGTAGCACCCCAAATTTTATAATCTTCCAACAAAAAAGCATTGACGGGATATTCTTTGCCAAAATAAGCACGTTTTATCTCGATTAAATCCGTGTTTATAATGTCATTTAAAGGAAACTCTAATATTCGATCCACTTCCTTTTCATCTTGTATAAAAAAAGGTTTTTTGTCGATATAAGCTAAGAACGGATGTACCATAAAGTTACTTATGGGAATTAATAAAGGCGTTAAGTTTCTGATGGGTTGGACCCATTCCTTGTTGATATTAACCTCTTCTTTAGCTTCTCGCAAAGCTGTGTGCCACAAACTTTTGTCCTCTTCTTCGCGTTTCCCTCCGGGAAAAGAAATCTGCCCCGAGTGGTGTCCGTTATAAGATTTTCTTAAAATAAAAACCATTTTGGCAATTCCATGTTCATCTGGATAAACGCAAGCCAAAACGGCTGAATCTCTGGGCGAGGTTTTGTGTTTTACATCCTTATAAACGAAGGCTCTTACTTGACTTTGCATCACCTTATGATGTGCCAAAGCACCCATTAATTTGTTGTTTTGGAGTTGAGGGATTTTCTTTAAAAAATCATCAAATTGCATTATAAATTGGCGTAATAGTTATAATCTTTTAGGATCATATCGATAAAATCGACATACTTCATGTTTTCAGGGCGTTTAATATCAAGCAAGGCTTCTACTTTATTGGTAAGTTTAGCAAGCACTTGCCGGTTTTTTCTTTCTTTAGCTTCCCTAAAAACAATTTTGATTAGCTGAACATCCTCATCTTTTAAACTTTGTACATTTGGAAATGTCGGTTGATAAGTCTTGTCGATATCTTCAAAGATAGATTGCGACAAATTCACCTTTTGCTTCTCTGAAACAACAGTCGTTTTAGCAGCAATATCACCCAATCGTTGTTTTTTGTCATTCAAGAGCATCACAATTATCCCCAGCGGAATAATATTCAATTCAAAAACCCGCAATATCCACCGAATTAAAAAATCACCAATACTCGGATGGCTGTTATCAATTTTGACCACCCTTATCTTCATCACTTGTTTGCCTAAGGTTTGTCCGTTATGCCAATATTGCAAAAGTGGGTAGTATAAAAAATAAGGCAACATCAATACAGCGCCAAATGCCCAACCCGAAAATCGATCGGAAATTCCGGAAATATTTAATAGATAAATAACAGCTATGTAAAAAACTGTCAAAAAAAATCCATCTAAAATCACTGCCATAATTCGTTCACCTATTCCGGCTAAATTTTGGTTAATGGTAATATTTTGGGCTGTTTGAATCTTAAATTCGCTCATATTTTATAAAAAGTAAAAGACAAAAGTAATAAATTACCTACATTTGCAACACATTATATTTAATAATTGAACATTATTTATTATAATTTCTCTTTAATAACATTATTTAGGCCATAATTCTTTATAAATTAAAAAAACAAATGAAAAAACATATTCCCAATCTTATTACAATGCTTAACTTATCATCAGGAATGATAGCCATTTTCTTTATATTTCAAAGGGATTGGCTTTGGGCAGCAGGTTTTGTGCTTTTGGGAATTTTCTTCGACTTTTTTGATGGATTGGCAGCGAGGACTTTTAAAGTTTCTAGCGAAATGGGGCTTCAGCTCGATTCGCTTGCAGATATGGTTACCAGTGGCTTAGCGCCGGCATTTGCCATGTTTTTTCTTTTACAAGATGCGCTTGGCGTAAATTTATCAGAAGGAATTTACTTTGATAATAATCATTTATTACCATTTTTTGGATTTATCATCGCCTTGGGTTCCGCCTTGCGATTGGCCAAATTTAATATCGATGAAAGACAAACCAGTTCCTTTATCGGTTTACCAACGCCAGCCAATTCACTACTCATCCTATCACTGCCTTTGATTGTTTACCATCAAAATTTTGAAAGATTAAACCATTTTATTTTAAATCCTTATACATTAATAATAATATCAATTTTTTCGGCTTATATTCTCAATGCCGAAATGCCATTATTCAGCCTGAAATTTAAAAATTTTAGTTGGAAAGACAATTCGGAAAAATATATTTTAATTTTTCTATCAATTATTTTGATTCCGCTTTTTAAATTTGTCAGCGTTCCGATTATTATCTTTATTTACTTGTTGCTTTCACTAATATACAAACGAAAAATACTGACAAATAGTTAACGAATGAAATCACTCATTAAACTTTACCTGATTATCATCGGTGTTTTTGCTTTAATATTTGCATTGGTAAACTTAACAGGATTGTTATCGGTATCAGACATTAAGGAATATTTGCACGAAATTCAACACGCAGACAAAGTCAAAATATTCATTGTGGTAGCCGTATTGTTATCTTCCGATGTCTTTTTATCGGTCCCTACCATTTTGATTGTTACTTATTCAGGCAATATTTTAGGTTTTGAACTTGGCTTGCTTGCCAGTACTGTAGGGATGCTTATCTCGGGAACGATCGCTTATATTTTATGCCGAATGACCGGCGACAAAACCCTCAAATTCCTGATAAAAGACCCAAAACAAATCGATGAAGTTAACCATATTTTTCACCGAATGGGTTTTGGGATGCTCATTATTGCCAGAGCACTCCCCATGTTACCCGAAGCTACCTGCTGTTTGTCGGGTATGATGAAGTTTAATTTTATGAAGTTTATTTTATATTACCTTATCGGCACGCTTCCTTATGCTATTGTACTCACTTATTTGGGTTCTATCAGCGATTTGAACAATCCATATCCGGCACTTATAGGCATTGGTATTGTATATGTTATCTTATACATCTTGTGGTTTTTTAAATTAAAAAAATAAAGTTTCGCACATATAATTAAGGTTTAAATTTATAAATATTTGGTAAAGTGGGTCGTTTAAAATTCAGTATAAAATATTAATAACCAATATATTACTTGTAATATTGTTTTTTGAACCATAAAAGTATTAAAAGGGCATATAAGTTTGTTATGCTTTTATTTTCTTTTATGCCTTTTATGGTTCAAATAAACTAAAAAATTAGATTAATTCATCTATGATGTTTTCTACCGTAACACCTTCGGCTTCGCCTTTGTAGTTTAATAAAATTCTATGGCGTAAAATGCCTTTTGCCACGGCTTGTACATCTTCTATATCAGGTGAAAATTTTCCATTTACCAAGGCGTTGGCTTTGGCTGCCAAGATAAGATTTTGCGAAGCACGAGGGCCCGCACCCCAATCTAAATAATCTTTTACCAACTTTGATGCTTGATCTGATTTTGGTCTTGTTTTGCCTACTAATTTAACCGCATACTCAATCACGTTATCAGCCACTGGAACCCGTCTTAACAGCTCTTGGTAAGCTAAAATTTGCTCTTTGCTAACCACTGCATTTACATGTGCTTGATTGTTAATAGTCGTACTTTTTACAACTTCGACTTCTTCTTCAAAACTGGGATAATCCAGTACCAAAGCAAACATAAATCTATCCAATTGCGCTTCGGGCAAAGGATATGTTCCCTCTTGTTCTATAGGATTTTGCGTTGCTAAAACAAAGAAAGGTTTGTCCAAATCAAAATGTCTGTTGGCAATACTCACGCTTTTCTCTTGCATAGCTTCAAGGAGTGCTGCTTGCGTTTTAGGAGGCGTTCTATTGATTTCATCTGCCAAAATAATATTGGAAAACACAGGACCTTTTATAAATTGAAACTGTCTATTTTCATCCAAAATTTCGGTTCCCAAAATATCCGAAGGCATTAAATCGGGGGTGAATTGAATACGTTTAAAGTCCAAACCCAAAGACTGTGCTAAGGTGTGAACCATTAATGTTTTTGCTAGTCCGGGAACACCAATTAACAAAGCATGGCTACCGGTCAAAATCGACAAAATCAATTCGTGTACCACTTGGTCTTGTCCAATGATAACTTTGGCAACTTCTTTTTTTAATAATTCTATATTTTGTTTTAGCGCTTTAGCTATTTCCACATCACTCATAAGTATGATTTTTTTTGATTAATATTTCAAAAATCTATTTAAAAAAATGGCTATAAATATCATGTCCATTTACCAATAAGATAAGCGTAAGCAACAATATAAAACCCGCCATTTGCGCATACTCCAAAAATTTATCATTGGGTTTGCGTCCGGTAATCATTTCATAAAGCGTAAACATTGCATGGCCGCCATCCAAAGCAGGAATGGGCAACAAATTCATCACCGCCAACATCAAGGATAAAAATGCCGTAAAGGACCAAAAACGTGCCCAATCCCAGTGATCGGGAAAGGCTTTGGCTATCGCCATAAAACCACCGACTCCTTTGTAAGCGCCCGTTGATGGATTAAAAATCAATTTTAATTGGTCGATATAATTTGATAATGTTTCCTTTGTTCTATTCCAACCGGCCGGAATGGATTGTAAAAAACTATACTTTTTCGTTTCAATTTTTAACAAACCGCGTTTCTCATAATCTGAAAAATCGCCTTGCAATGTAACGCCCAGTTTTCCATCTTCATTAACAGATAAAGTAACCGGCATTTTGTTGCCATCGCGTAATACAATTGCCGAAACTTTTCCGGACTTATGCTCCTTTAAAATCTCATTTGCTTGATCTAAATAGGTTGTAGGTTGTCCTTCAATCGATATAATTTCATCATTTTTCTTTAAAACCTGCTTGTTTGGCGTGTCCGTATAAAAACCGCCCACAATAAACAATGTACGAATAGAAGCCAATCCCTTTTTCTTAGAATCTACAAGCTTGCCTAAAAAGTTTACCGGAAAATCAATGGTCTTAACCACAGCGTTTCGTTCAATGGTGACTTTTTTGGCAGAAATCAATTCCGGGTTTAGCATATTAAAATACTTGATTTCTTTGTCGTTTACTTTTAATATTTTATCTCCGGATTTTAAACCAATTTCTTTTAAAACAGGATTTGAAATTTCGACGCCGTCTTTAAGAGAATTCATCGGAATTAACTGTTCGCCATAAGCATAGGATAAACCAATATATATGACCATTGCCAAAACCAAATTCACAAAAATACCGGCCAACATGATAATCAATCTTTGCCATGCCGGTTTTGAACGAAATTCCCATGGTTGTGGTTCTTTATCCAAAAATTCTTTGTCCATACTCTCATCGATCATCCCTGAAATTTTGACATAACCTCCTAGGGGTAACCAGCCAATACCGTATTCCGTACCGCCGATTTTTTTCTTAAACAAGGAAAACCAAGGATCAAAAAATAAATAAAACTTCTCTACACGTGTTTTAAATAGTTTAGCTGCTAAAAAATGTCCCATTTCGTGTAAAACGATCAGAAGACTTAAGCTTAAAAAAAATTGTATGGTAATGATAAGTGTTGAATTCATTATTAGAAATTATATTAATTAGGCAAAAATAAACTTTTATAAAATAATATAAGTATAAAAATCTGCCAAAATATTGTTAAGTTATAAGAAAAAACAAAAGTTATAAGTTTTTCTTATATCTTTGAGGCAATTGATTGGTCTTGGTCATCTACAATTTTATCGATTAATTGTTTATAATCCTCTTTATCAACTGATTTTTTTTCGTTTCCGAAAATACGTTTGTTAAAGAAAATCAAAATGCCCACGCCAATAGTAATGGCACTATCTGCAACATTAAAAATGGCATTAAAAAAAGTAAAATGCAATCCACCAATAAAAGGTACGGATTCCGGTATATCTACGTCAAAAAGCGGAAAATCAAACATATCGACTACCCTTCCTTGAAACCAAGGCGCATATGTGCCGTCAAATAATTTTGCCACGCCGTGATAAGAATCGGAAAAGATACGTCCATAAAAAACAGAATCGATGATATTGCCCAAAGCACCTGCAAAAATCAAGCTAATGGCAACAATCAACAAAGGATGCGCTTGTTTTTTTATCGAACTATACAACCAATAAAAAATACCGGCAATAGCTGCCAATCGAAAAACACTTAAAAATATTTTTCCGGCAATGCCACCAAATTCAAAGCCGAATGCCATTCCGTTGTTCTCGATAAAATGGATTTTAAACCAACTGAAAACATCATAGGATTCCCCATAATAAAAATGCGTTTTGACATAAATCTTTACAGCTTGATCTACCAATAAAATCAGCAAAATCAAAAGAAGCGACTTCTTTAAGTTCATTTATTTCTTATTCTGATTTTTCTTAGCTTCAATGCTTAAAGTTGCATGCGGAACCGCCTTTAACCTATCTTTGCTGATCAAAACGCCCGTCTCACGGCATATACCATACGTTTTGTTGTCAATACGAATCAAAGCATTTTCCAAATCGCGGACAAAACGCTCCAAACGTCCAATCATATGCAAATTAGATTCTTTTGAATAGGTAGAAGAACTGTCTTCAAAACTCACAATTTTGGTTTGACTTATATCGTTGCTGTGCAACAAAGAGTGCAACACTTCGATATCTTTGCGAGCTCGTTCCAGTTTTTCGTTAATTATTTCTCTAAATTCTTCTAATTCCTCGTCAGAATATCTAATATTCTTTTCTTTATTCATAATTCAAATATTAATATTTGCGAATTTACACTTTTTTTTAATACCAAATAGAAATCAAAATACTCGATATATAAATTAGAATATATTTTTCTTTTTCAAGGCGAAAATTCTTTGCATAACCATAAATATGGAACTAATTTTTAACATAGAAAAAGAGAAATAGAAACGATTAATGTCGGGTATTTTAGTTTATATTTGGTATAACATCCTAAACATTCCGGATTTTCATTTTAGACATTATATCGTCTATTTCCAAAACGATTGCTTTTTCGTCATCCAATTGGTCTTCCCAATGAATATTATCTATCAAAGTTTCGCTTTTGATATATGACTCCATACTATGAACCGCATCTTGCAATACATCATTTTTTTCCAAGCACAAGTCGATACGGTCATTTACTTTCAGCCCGCTGTCTTTACGTAGATTTTGAATACGGTTTACCAAATCTCTAGCGATTCCTTCGCGTTTTAATTCGGGTGTAATATCGATATCTAAAGCTACTAAAACATCGTCTTGCTGGGCAATCGTCCAACCGGTAATCTCCTTGGCAATAATATCTATTTCCGCTTTTGTCAAGATGACTTTTTTATCACCCAAAACTACTTCAATTGCCCCCTCTTTCTCCAGTTTTTGAATATCATCGGCGGTCATTTGATTGATTTTTCCGGATATTTTACCCATTTCTTTTCCGTATTTCGGTCCTAAAACTTTAAAATTGGGTTTGGCAGACTTCACAATAACGCCGGAAGCATCGTCGAGCAATTCTAATTCTTTCACGTTGATTTCTGCTAAAATAATGTCTTTAACCGCTTCTAAGTCAGCACGATCTTGTTCCGACAAAACGGGAATCATCAAACGTTGTAAAGGCTGACGCACTTTTATTTTTTCCTTTTTGCGCAAAGATAAAGCCAAAGACGAAATCATTTGTGCTTTTTGCATTTTTCTTTCCAAATCCTTGTCAATTTGTGTGGTAACTGCTTCGGGGAATGTGCTTAAATGAACCGATTCAAAGTCTTCTTGCCGGGTAACGTTCATCAAATCCAAATACAGTTTATCGGCATAAAATGGTGCAATGGGCGCCATTAGTTTTGCTATGCTCACCAAAGTTTTGTACAAAGTTTGGTAGGCTGAAATCTTATCGGTTCCATATTCTCCTTTCCAAAAACGTCTTCGGCTCAAACGGACATACCAGTTGCTTAAATCATCCGTTACAAATTTTTGGATGGCACGTGCTACTTTGGTCGGTTCGTAGTCTTCATAAAACTTCGTTACCTCTTGAATCAACGAGTTGAGTTCGGACAATATCCAACGGTCTATTTCGGGTCTGTCAGCGTGTGATACTTCTGCTTCTTGGTAACTAAAACCATCGACATTTGCATACAAACTCAAAAATCCATAAGTATTATATAGCGTGCCGAAAAACTTGCGGCGTACTTCTTCAATTCCTTTTACATCAAATTTTAAATTGTCCCAAGGATTGGCATTCCAAATCATATACCAACGCGTGGCATCAGGGCTATATTTTTCAAGAGCGCCAAACGGTTCGACACCATTACCTAGTCTTTTCGACATTTTTTGTCCTTTGGCATCCAAAACCAATCCGTTGGACACAACATTTTTATAAGCAACCGAATCAAACACAATGGTCGCAATGGTATGCAAGGTATAAAACCAACCACGGGTTTGGTCAACGCCTTCTGCTATAAAATCAGCCGGAAAAAATTTATTTTTGTCGATTAAGTCCTTATTTTCAAAAGGATAATGCCATTGTGCGTACGGCATTGAGCCACTGTCAAACCAAACATCGATCAAATCCGCTTCGCGTTTCATCGGTTTTCCACTTGGTGAAACCAACACAATTTGGTCAACAATATGCTTGTGCAAATCGACCTTGTCATAATTTTCTTCGGACATATCTCCTACGACAAAATCAGCAAAAACATCTTCTATCATCAGTCCAGCTTCGATAGATTTTTGTATTTCATCTTTTAATTCTGTTATCGAACCGATGATGATTTCCTCTTTACCGTCTTCTGTTCGCCAGATAGGAAGCGGAATACCCCAATAACGCGAGCGCGACAAGTTCCAATCATTAGCATTTGCCAACCAATTGCCAAAACGTCCTTCGCCGGTTGCTTTTGGTTTCCAATTAATCGTGTTGTTTAGTTCGATAAGACGTTCTCTGACTTGAGGCACTTTTATAAACCAACTGTCCATTGGGTAATACAAAACAGGTTTGTCCGTACGCCAACAATGCGGGTAAGAGTGACTGTGTTTCTCTGCGTTAAAAGCCTTATTTTCCTCTTTTAGTTTAATGATAATATCGACATCCAAAGAACGTGCAGGTTTATCGTCTTCGGCGTAATAATCTTGTTTGACAAATCGACCGGCATATTCGCCCATTTCCTTGCGAAAACGACCTTGCAAATCTACCAACGGCACCGGATTATCATTCTCGTCTAAGACCAATAAAGGCGGTACGCCGGCATCTTTGGCTACCTTGGCATCATCTTGTCCGAAAGTAGGTGCAATGTGTACAATTCCGGTCCCATCCTCCGTGGTTACAAAATCACCGGGAATGACGACGAAAGCTTTATCGGCATCATAGTAAGGTTGTGCATAAGGAAGCAGTTGTTCATATCGAATGCCGACCAAATCTTTCCCTTTCACTTCATCGACAATTTTATAAGGAATTTTGTCTTTCTTTGGATCGTAATTTTCAAAATCGTTATCGTTTTCGGTCAAAATAAATTTCTTGCCAAAATGATTGGTTAACAAGGGTTTACCTAAAACCACATATTGTTTTTTGAAAGTGTAAGGATTTATCGTTTTGACCAAAACATAATCAATCTTGGGTCCGACTGCCAAAGCAGTGTTTGAAGGAAGCGTCCAAGGCGTGGTCGTCCAAGCCAATATATACATATCGGCATCGAGATTTTGCCAAGCTTGTGGTAAGGTCTCTTTTTTCGTTTTAAACTGCGTGGTAATGGTGTTGTCGGTAACATCGCGGTAACATCCGGGCATATTGAGCTCATGTGAACTCAATCCGGTACCCGCTTTGGGCGAGTAAGGCTGAATAGTGTAGCCCTTGTACAACAAACCTTTGTCATATATTTGTTTGAGCAACCACCAAACCGACTCCATATATTTGGATTTGTAGGTGATATAAGGATCTTTCATATCCACCCAATAGCCCATTTCTTTGGTCAATCGTTCCCAAACATCGGTGTATTTAAGTACCGATTTTTTACAGGCATCGTTGTATTCGTCAACACTAATTTTTTTTCCGATATCTTCCTTGGTAATTCCCAGCGCTTTTTCCACACCCAACTCTACCGGTAATCCGTGCGTATCCCAACCTGCTTTACGTGGCACGCGATATCCTTGCAAGGTTTTGTAGCGGTTAAAAATATCTTTTACCGTGCGTCCCATCACGTGATGAATACCGGGCATCCCATTGGCAGATGGTGGCCCTTCAAAAAACACAAAAGTTTTTTCTTCGGGACGTGTATCTATTGATTTTTTAAATATCTGATGTTCTTGCCAATAGGCTTGAATTTCTTTGGCGAAAGCCGTCAAGTCAAGACCTTTATATTCGTTAAAACGCTTCATATTCTTACACTTAAATTGTTAATGGGCAAAAGTACGAAAATATTTAGTGTCTATCAAAAACAAACAAATTTTATAAAATGAATTTTTATTAGTGAGATTTTTAATTTCTTTTTATGAGGTGATGCCTTAGCATCAGACGATTAAAAAAAATTGAAAAGATTGCAATAAAAAACATTTTTGGTTTTAGAGTGTTTTCTGACAGACACTAATTAGTAAATATTGGGGTTTTTTTTCTGTGTGAAAATTATACATTTTTAATGTGTAGAGACGTTGCATGCAACGTCTGTACAGGATACACAATACATAAATCTGTACAATAAAATTTAATTTTTTTTACATAATCTGCACAGCGAGATTCGTGGTATTATTTTGTGCGGTGCGCGTAGAGACATCCTGGCTAACGAAAAATTATTATGTTGTAAATCAAGCTTATATTTTTATAAATTTACTGCTTTTTTACGCATAATTCCTGCTCTTACAATTTTCGATAGTCAATGAACTAAAGACTTATTTGGTCTTTGAGGGGTTGCAACGGTCTCGTATAACCGTCAGTTACGGATTTAAAGTTAATGATTTTCGGTTAAGCACTGACGTTAGCTATTCCG
>JANTGO010000051.1 GCA_024763015.1 Flavobacteriaceae bacterium | reverse complement strand
AGGTTTGTTTTTGATAAAAGATATAATAAAAACACATTGCCGGTTATTCGTGCCTTATATAAAATTGATGATAAAAAAAAGGATAAAAAAATTCTTTCAAAGGTCTATTTATTTTATGGAAATTATTATTACTACAATACCCAATTAGATTCTGCCAAATTTATGTTGGAAAAAGCCAAGACGATTGCAGATGCTTATAAATTAAATATAGAAAAAGCAACTTCAAGGATAACAATGGCAGTTATTTATAGAAAGAAGGGAGATGTATCCTCAGCTTTAAAACTATTACAAGAATCAAATTCGATTTTAAATAGTATTGATACGATTGGAATTTCCAAATCAAAAAAAGCCGAAATAGTAAATCAAAAAATAATTCTAAACAATACTTTTGCCAATTTTTACAATCAAATAGAAAACTATGATAAGGCGGCGTTGTATTACGACAAAGCTTTTAACAATGCTTTTTTATTGCATTCCTATGCAAATGCGGGTGTTATTCTCTCAAATAAGGGAAATTTGTTGTTTAAATTAAAAAAGTATAAGGAAGCACTTTCTACTTTTTTGAAGTCAAAAGAATTAAAAATTAAAGGCAATGCACCAGGTGTTTCTATTGCTAATGCCAATCAAAATATTGGACTGGCACTACTGGAATTGGGTAGAAATAAAGAAGCTTTGAGCAGTCTGAATAAAGCTTTTGATTATTATAAAAAAAATGATTTGCAATTGGGCTTAATGCAGACTTATGAAGAATTAGGTCGTGTTTATTACGCTATTGGTGACTATAATAAATCGATAGAAAATTGCATAAAATCTAAAGATTTAGCAGTAAAAAAAGGTATCATTGAGACGCAAGAAAAAGCATCGTTGTGTCTTTCAAAATCATACGAGGCGATTGGTATGTACCAATTGGCATTGGATAACTATAAGAATTACACAAAGATCAAGGATGCCAACTTTAATAAAGAAAATATCAAAAAAATTACTCAAATTGAAATGCAATATCAATTTGAAAAAGAGAATGAATTGCAAAAATTGAAAAATATTGCCAAGGAAAACGAAAACAAAGCAACTATTAATTATCTTGTTTTTGGCATCTTGTTTTTGCTGTTTTTTTCTATATTTTTATATTGGATTAATCGGATAAAACATAAAACGAATAACCAATTAAAAGAAAAAAACGAACAGATTAGTAATACCTTAAAAATCAATGAAACCTTATTTAAAGAAACGCATCATAGGGTTAAAAATAATTTGCAAATAATTTCTTCCCTGCTTAATATGCAATCAAAATATCTAGTAGATAATGCTTCTAAATCCTTGATGAAAGATAGCCAGAATAGGATTAAATCAATGTCACTAATTCATCAAAAATTGTATCAAAATGATAGGGTTACAGGTATCGAAACACAATCCTATTTTGAAGATTTGATCAATAGTTTGGTGCTGTCATACGGAATAGATATCAAAAAAGTGAATATGCATATTGAAATCGATAATATTTTATTGGATGTAGATACGGCTATTCCTTTGGGATTGGTTATGAATGAATTGATTTCTAACGCTTTTAAACACGGTGTAGATCCGGAAAATGGGACTTTTGAGCTGTACTTTAATCAAATACATGAAACAAGTCTCCGGCTGTTTATCAAAGATAATGGAAAGGGCTTCAACCTCAATTTTGATTTGGAAAAATCCAATTCTTATGGCATGAAACTTATTCATACTTTAGGTAAAAAACTAAAAGCAAAATATAGTTTTAGGCAAAACAATGGGTTGGAAATAGAGATGCTGATATACAAATTTAAAATATTATAAAATGCCAAAAAAAACAATCAAGATTTTAATCGTTGAAGATGAGCCGATTATTGCTTCAGACATAGAGATGACTTTGGACGAATTGGGTTATGTTGTAGTTGGAATTGCTGAGGATGCAGAAAAAGCTATTGAATTGATACAAGAAGAGGAACCCGATTTGCTTTTGTTGGACATCAATTTAGAAGGCGATATAGATGGTGTTATGTTGGCGCAGGATGTTAATAGATTGTATCAGATCCCATTTGTTTTTTTAACATCTAACACTGATTATATGACGATTAATCGAGTAAAAAGAACCAAGCCCGCAGGTTTTATTGTCAAACCATTTAGTCAGGAAGATTTGATTTCAAATATTGAGATAGCATTGTATAATAAGACAGATTTTTTCTCAGAGGAAAAAGCAAAAGATTTTTTTATTAAGGACGGCAATAGTCTTGTAAAAATAAAAGTTGACAAGCTTATGTTTGCCAAAGCGGAAGATAATTATACGCGTTTTTTAACTACTCTAGATAGTTATTTGGTCGCATCAACCTTAAAAAGAGTTTCTACAAAACTGGATAAATTACCCTTTGTGCGGATACATAGATCTTATATTATTAATATTAATTTTATTGAAAAAATTCAAGATGGTTATGTATATATAGGACAACATCATTTGCCTATTGGTCGAAGTTATCACGATCAGTTTTTTGAATATATTAGAAAAATTTAAATTAAAAGGGACATAACTATCAAGAATATGTCCCCTTGTACTAACTATATAATAAATCACTTATTATTCTATTGAATTCATTGAATATTATGGATTTTTATTTTTCATATTAGTTTCGATATAATGGTTAAAAACAAAACGTTTTCCAACTTTTATATAGTGTATTATAGCATTTATATTATTCAAATTAGTAGAGCTATTAAATAGAACTTTAAATTTTCGTTTATAATAATATTTCCACACACCCTTTTCAAAAATTTTTTGACAAGTACCTTTTGCTTCTAATTTTACTACTTTCGCTTCAGTAAATATTGATTTTATTTGGTTTAGGATGCTTATATTAGATGGTATCTGTGCTTCTTTATCCGAATGCATAGTTTGAGTTTAATTTTTTTTAATCTTGTTTTATAGCTTATATTTTAATAAGATTAGATATTGATGCCCACATATCTTGATAACCGGGCTTATCCCATTTGATTAATGCTTTACTACCTGAACGCTTAATAATTCTTCCATTCATTATGCCGGAACGTGTTTTAACACCTACGTGGTCGCCAATTTTAAAGGAGGTTTCTTTTTTAACTTCTGTTTGTTGAATACTGCCCATTTTTTTGTCGATTCGTTTGGCTTTACTTGGCGAAAATTGATCGTCGTTCATCCATTGACTTCTGCTATTATCTAAAAATGTAATATAATATCTGTTATCGAAGTTGGTATCCTTTTTTTTGATTTCAGCAGCAAAGTCACCATTGGAATAGTGTACATCCACAATATCACCAATTTTGTATGTCATTTTTGTTTTTACTTCCAAATCAGGTTTTTCGGCACAATTTCCTACTGTTTTCCAAAGTCGGTTTATCTCACTTTGGTTTGCAGGAAAATACTCAATTACTGTTAATTGCCATGTTCCTGATTCTTCCTCAGCTGTCATTCTTACAAAGCGACTTTTATCTTTATTGTAGAAATAAATCATTCCCAATTGCTCATCTTTTACTTTGGGGTATTGACAAAACGTATATTGATACGATTTTAGATTGTTGATTAGTTTATCTACCCAATCTTGTACATAATTTTTAAGAATAGAACCCGATTGAAAACTGCTTTTTGCCAATACTTTATACAAATGTGCCTTGGCTTCTTGTGGCGGATTGGCCATCAATTTATCGTGAATATAATAGAACAACTGTTTGTCCGATTTAAAAACGGGAGCATCTACTACATAAGGCAAATTTTTAATGGCTGCACTTGCCTGGTTTTCTTCCTCGATTTCTTGCAAGCTTTTCATGGCATTAATTTCGCGCGATGAATACGATTTTTTGCTGATGATCCTTTTTTTACCTTCTATTTCGTCTGCCAAAACCCTATTCCAAGCTGCATTGTCGTCCGGTAAAGGATTTCTAAATAAACAAGTTTCAAAAAAATGTTCGGCTGTTTCAACTTGGGTGTAAGATACTTTGCGCTTATAAATTACTTTAGTCATGAAACTAACACAACCTTCAGCAGCTTTCCATTTGTACTTAGTTCCCGGAACTATCGAAATTTGAGGCTTTTCTAAAAGAATGCTGGCATAGGTAGAAATAAAAAATTCCTTTAAATGTGCATTCAAGTATTTCAACACTTTGGTTTTGTCAGGATTTTTCATTCCGCTAAGCTTGGTTTCTCCTGTTGCATAACTACTGAAAATATATCGATTGCCTACTTTTTCATACACTACAGCACCACCTTGTTTTATTGCAGTATTATTTTTTTTTGCTTTTGCCGTAACCGTATAATGATGCCAATAGTAATAGTGCCATTTTCCTCTCTTAAACTCCTTTGTGCTTGAAGTTTTACCTATTTTTATTACTGGTGTTTTTCCACCTGAATAGCGTTCTTTTATTTTTTGAATAACGGCTCCATTAGAGGGTTGAGCATAGGTAAATACCCATGTCATTATCAATACTGCGCTTAATATAAATTTTTTCATTATTCTTATTTTTTTATGATTTTAAATGATTTGTAAGATTGTTTTTCATCACTTTTAATTAAAAGTAGGTAGGTGCCAACAATAATATTTCTCATATTTATCTTATAATGATTTAGATGTTTCATACTTTGCTTTAATACCATTTTGTCTGAATTGTCGTAGAGTATAAGCACAGCGTTAGTTGGTTCTAAAAAACTAACATTCAAAAAGTCTACGGCCGGATTTGGAAATATACTCACATTTGTCATTGGTAAAAATTGCTCAATTTTTAAAACCGAGGTTATATCCGGACCGATAAATCCTTCAGAAATATACACATTTGCATTTGTGTTTTCTTGTACTGCAATTTCTCCAATGGTAGAAAGCATTGTAATATTTCCGCTTTGAGAAATAATCCCACCACTATCTATGCTATTCTTTTTTATGCTAGTTTGGGCAAAACCCAAACTAGCAATAAAAACTAAAAGTATTGTTATTTGTAACTTCATAGTTAATTACCTTTTATATACTACAAATTGAAAATCATAATCTTTATCGACAGCATTTTGTCGCATTCTGATAATAAAACTATTTATAGTCTTATTAGTTACCCAAATATTAGATATATTGTTGACAGTTGCAATTACAATATAACTATTCGCACTTCCCGCAGCATTTGTCATAGTAATTTTATAATATCCCGCGGAAAGTCTTGTCATTGAAAATCCATCTGAAGAACCATCAGCTATAATACTAGGTGAAGAGTTACTTCCATCAATATTACCATAAATATATGCTTTCATGTCTGCTGTGCCCGAATGCTCACTTTTTAGTTTACCGGTAATTTTTGCATCACCCAAGAAATAGCCCGCATAAGTGTTATCTGTATTACGTGTTGCTTCACCGTAAATTGCATAGTGATTTCCACCTGCATTAGAATCTATTATGGCATATACACCTAATTTAGATTCACTTCCGCTACCAGAGATATTACTATAAAATCCATAGTGTTTGCCCAATCCATTGCCATTTAATTGTACATAGTTACCATAGTGCCTACTATTGTTTGAATTTGAAATTATAGTTTTTGATCCATATCTTTCACCTGTACCACTACCGGAAATAGTTGTATGATTACCGTAATCAGTACTTGTACTGCTAGTTGAATTAATAGATGTTTTAGCCCCATATTTAGCGCCAGAACCACCTGATATTTCGGTGTAATTTCCATAATGAACACCGGTCCCCGTGTTGCTAATATTAGTTTTTGTGCCATATTGTGTGCCAGTTCCACTACCACTCAAAGTGTTACTTACACCGGTATGTTGCCCACTACCTGAGCCATTTAAAACATTTGTCATGCCATAATGATAACTATTACCTGAATTATCAATAAATGATTTAAAACCAACTTGAGATCCCGTAGAAGCGCCTGTCATATATGTTTGAGAACCAATGTGGAGGTTGCTTCCTGTACTGGAAATTTTATAGAAAGCACCATAGTTTAAACCATTACCCGATCCTGACAACTCATTATACGTTCCATATTGTTTTCCGGTACCTGCACCTGATAATTTATTATAATTGCCATAATGAACGCCTGATCCTCCACCTGACATTTCATTTTTATTACCATAATGATTAGCATCACCTGTATTGCTAACGATATTATAGTTAGCTATTTGCTCGCCTGTGCCATCACCTTCAATTATATTATAAGCACCGATGTGTTGTCCTGAACCTGACCCTTTTAGATTGGAATAAACACCATAATGCGTATTATTTCCGGAATTGTTGATATAATTTCTTATAGCATATTGCTTACCGGTTCCTGTCTCTGTCATAATATTTGATGTTGCATAATGATTTCCGCTACCCGTTCCGATCATTCTATTAATGGTGCCATAATGTGGATAATCACTTGAGTTTGAAATAGTATTTTCTGTACCGAATAAATTTCCGTCAGCATCACCATCCAATAAATTGGTTACACCATATTTATTTCCTGTAGCCAAGCCTCTAATATGCGTTTTAACGCCTATAATATCAGAAGTGTTCGTATTGTTAGCTAAAGAAATATCAGCATCAAAACCAATTTGTTGTCCTTGTGCATTTCCAAATAAATAGGCTTTAGCACCTGTGTGTTTTCCGACACCATCACCATCCATATAATAATATGATCCGTAATGTTCACCATCACCGTTTAGCATGCCTATTGCAGTATAATCTCCATAGATATCTCCATCTCCGGAAGCTAAAATTGTTTTTTTGCTACCGTATAGACCTGCTGTACTTGAAGAGGTTTCTAATTCCATATCCACACCTATTTTATCGGTTGCGCTTGAATTGTTATTGTACAATTTAAGCCCAACATTAGCATTTGAAGCTGTTGAAGAACCAGTGTTTTTAATATCCATTTTTGCATCTGGCGCTGTTGTTTGTCCAATAGAAATATTTCCGGTATGATAAATGTTGTCCATAATACTGTTAGGCGCACTACCTGTACCTACTTCAAGAAAATCAACATCATTACTGGCAGATACATTCTGTGCTACCCAACCAGTGCCGTTCCAGGTTAATACTTGTCCATTACCGGCTGTAGCAGGTAATTCAATTTCATTTGTAGGGTCATTATCGGCATCAGCAGCATTTTTAATATAACCCATTGCCGAAATATTGGCATCTGTTAAATGTGTATCCGCATCAGTAAAACTACCACCGCCATTTGATAAGCTAACAGTATTGCCCGTTTTTGAAATGGTTTGCAATTCGTTTGTAGTATCACCATCTGTTTCTGAAGTTAAATAACCATTGTTTGCTACATAACTATCTACTTGTGTTTCAGTTAAATGTGTGTCTGCATCGGTAAAACTACCACCGCCATTTGACAAGCTAACAGTATTGCCCGTTTTTGAAATTGTTTGCAATTCGTTTGTAGTATCACCATCTGTTTCTGAAGTTAAATAACCATTGTTTGCTACATAACTATCTACTTGTGTTTCTGATAAATGTGTATCGGCGTCCGAAAAGTTCGCTGTTAAATTACCCAATCCATTTGTTCGGGTGATGGTAAGGGTCTTGGTAACATTTCCTGAAAAGGCGACTGAGTTTGCAACGCCGTCCGTTCCACTGCTACCGCTAACATCATCAGTTGCAGGGACAAATGCAGTGCCATTAAATTTTAACACCTGCCCATTTGATGGTTGTGAGGAAGATACAGGAATACCTTGAATATTATCAATTTGTGTTACGTAACCATTATTTGCAACATAGGCATCAACTTGATTTTCTGTTAGATGTGTGTCTGCATCGGTAAAACTGCCGCCACCATTTGATAAGCTAACGGTGCTACCTGTTTTGTTTATTGTTTGTAACTCATTAGTTGCGTCACCATCTGTTTCTGAAGTCAAATAACCATTGTTGGCAACATAATAATCCACTTGCGATTCGGTGAGTTGTGTATCATCATCACCATCAGATAATCCTGTTGGGGTGCCGATTAAGTCTGTAAAATTACCGCTAAATACATTCCCTGCTTTTTCGGCAAATTTAGCAGCTGGTACATACTTAAATTCTGTTGTCCCCATTAACTGGTAGCCTGAACCGGTGTCTACTTCAACTTTTAGGAATTGAGATTGACTCCAATCAATTGTAGAAAAGTCTCCGCTGACAACATTTCCTTCGCCAATATTTAATATCACAATACCATTGGCATCGGTAGTTGTTGTTTGTGTCTCTTGATAGACATTTGAAGTGCCATTTTCTAAAATGCTAAATTGTAAATCAACATTTTGATTTTGAAGGGCTGAGCCATTGTCATATATAATGGCTTTGTAGTTAAATCCTTGTTGCGCAAGACTTAAATTTGCAGTGAATAAGCTTGCAAAAATAAATAGTAGTAGTTTTTTCATCATATTTTTTTTAAATTAATAGGACGAAACTACTTTAGAAATATCTTAAAATTGATTCTTATTTTGCGAATGACACTATTTCATAAGTAAACGACAAAATTTCTTAGTGAAAATTTAATTAAGAAAAATGACGCTTCAATTTTTCCAAAGCAAAAGCTAAATTGGCAAGAGGTGTTCCAACATTCATTCTGAAATATTTTTCACCGTTTTTACCAAAAGTTTTACCATCATTTAAGGCAATTTTTGCTTCGTTGATTAGCTTATCCTTGATTTGTGTGTGTGATAAGCCGGTGTCTGAAAAATCCAACCAGAGCAAGAAAGTGCCTTCAGGTTTATGTACTTTTATTTTAGGAATGTGTTGTTGGATATAATCTACGGCAAAGTCAAGGTTGTTAGATAGATAATCAATAAGCTGATCGAGCCAACCTTCTCCGTTTTTGTAAGCAGATTCAAAGGCGGTGGCACCGAAAATATTGCCTAAAAACAAATGTAATGTGGACATTTTTTTGCGAAACAATTCCCTGTATTGTTCATTTGGAATTATGACAACTGAAGTGCTTAATCCGGCAACATTAAAGGTTTTGCTGGGTGCTGTGACAGTGATAACTTGTTGTGCAATCTCGGGTGACAATTCGGCAATCGGAATATATTGGTGATGGTCATAGACAAAATCCGAATGAATATCATCAGATAGAATGATTAAATTATGTTTTACAGCGATATTTCCTAGTCTTAACAATTCTTTTTTGGTCCAAACGCGTCCAACCGGATTGTGTGGATTGGAAATAATCATCATTTTTGTTTTTTGATCGATTTGATTTTCGAGAAGTTCAAAATCCATCTGGTAATGTCCCTTTTCATTAACTTTAAGAGGGTTGTCAATTAAGGTACGGTTGTTGCCTTCAATCACATCAAAAAATGGGTGATAAACGGGCGTTTGGATAATTATTTTATCGTTTTCTTGTGTCAAAGCCAAAATAGCAACGGCCAATGCACTCACCACGCCGGGACTAAAATCCAGCCATTCTTGCTTGATTTTCCATGCGTGTCTTTTTTGCATCCAGTCAATAAAAGATTGATTAAAGCCGGGTTTTCGCATCGTGTAACCCAGGATGGGGTGCGATAAACGTGTTTCTATATCTTTGAGAATAAAATCCGGTGTGGCAAAATCCATATCAGCTACCCAAAGGGGTTGTAGATCGTTGGTGCCAAAAAACACATTCATTTTATCATATTTGATACTTCCGGTTCCTTTTCTGGGAATTATTTCGTCAAAATTATATTTCATAGTTATGGTTAAATCAAAATTAAAAATTAATAAATCTGTTTTTTTAGCATCACTTCAAAGAACTAATACTTTTTCGCAAAACCTAAATTCTTGGGTTTAAGAATTGATTTTTCTTATGACAAATATACACATTAATCATTCATTAAACAGTAGATGAGAGGAATAATGTCTGCGATGTAAAAAAAATAATTTTTTTATTTGCTAGTTTAAAAAGTTGTTATATATTTGCAATCTCAAAACAAGGGCGATTAGCTCAGTTGGTTCAGAGCACCTCGTTTACACCGAGGGGGTCGGGGGTTCGAATCCCTCATCGCCCACCAAAAGTACACTGTAAAGGTGTACTTTTTTTTTGTAATGAATTTACGTTTATGTCAATTTGGCAGACTCAATTAATGGCAATATATTTGCAAATCATTTTATAAGTGATTTTAAGCTTATTTCTATATTTATTGTAGAAACGCTTTGAAATATTAAATACACTAATAAAATAATAATCTTATGAAAAAGAAAAAAATAAATAAAGAAGAAGATTTGCAAGTGAATCAAGAAACAAAAAAAGATTCTAAAGCAAAAACAAAACAAGAGGAGCAGCCAAATATTGAGGAGCAGCTACAAAAAGAACTCAAAGAAGAAAAAGAAAAATATTTGCGCTTATACGCCGAGTATGAGAATTATAGAAAACGAACCGCAAAAGAACGTTTGGAACTTTTTGAAACCGCAAGTGAAGGTGTAATAAAGAATTTGTTGCCCATACTTGATGATTTTGACCGTGCTTTGGCAGAGATGAAAAAAAATCATGAAGACGAATTGGTAAAAGGCGTGCAACTTATTTTTGAAAAGCTAAAAAATACGCTGGCAAAGGAAGGGCTAAAGGAAATGGAAGTGAAGAAAGGTGATGACTTTAATTCCGAATTTCATGAAGCCATAGCACAAGTGCCTGCACCTTCTAAAAAAATGGTCGGAAAAATTGTTGATACTGTTGAAAAAGGATATCAACTGGGAAACAAAATTATTCGATTTCCAAAAGTGGTTACAGGAAAATAATTTCTGTAAAATAGGCATAATTAATTATATTGAATATTGATGAAAAGAGATTACTACGAAATTTTAGGTGTCAGTCGTTCGGCTACCGAAGTTGAAATTAAAAAAGCTTATCGAAAAAAAGCCGTTCAATATCATCCTGACAAGAATCCGGGAGATGAAGAGGCAATTGAGAAATTTAAAGAAGCAGCCGAAGCTTATGAAGTTTTGAGTAATCCTGACAAAAAGGCGCGTTATGATCAATTTGGTCACGATGCTTTTCAAGGAGCCGGCGGTTTCAACGGTGGCAGCCATATGAATATGGATGATATATTCAGCCAATTTGGTGATATTTTTGGAGATATATTTGGAGGCGGTGGCGGCTTTGGCGGTTTTTCACAAGGGAATCGTCAAGCTAGAACGGCTCGTGTCAAAGGTTCGGATTTGCGTATAAAAATTAAAGTAAACATTTCGGATATTATCAATGGTGGGGAGAAAAAAATTAAGATTAAACGCAAGGTTAAAGCCGAAGGAACTTCCTATGAAACCTGTCCGCAATGTCATGGGTCAGGTAGTGTGTCAAGAGTGGCCAACACGATATTTGGACGCATGCAAACGACCGGAACTTGTAATGTTTGTGGTGGGGCAGGGCAAGTACTTAAAAAGCGTGGCAGCGGTTCAGATAGTCACGGAATGACAATCAAAGAAGATGTCGTTTCTATTAACTTGCCCAAAGGGGTGCGCAATGGTGTCCAACTTCGAGTAGGTGGAAAAGGTAATGAAGCGCCTACCGCAAATGGTGTGCCCGGAGATTTAATCGTTCAAGTACTAGAAGTGAGCGATGAACATTTTAAAAGAGAAGGTAATAACTTACATCATGATATGTATATCACGATTCCCGAAGCAGCTTTAGGAACAAAAAAAGTGATTGAAACACCTCATGGAAAAATAAAATTAAATCTTGAACAGGGCGTTCAACCCGGAAAAATACTGCGATTAAGAAACAAAGGTGTGCCGGATATAGATGGTTATGGATACGGTGATTTACTCATAAATGTTAATGTGTGGATTCCAAAAAAACTTAGCGAAACACAGCGGAAGTTTTTTGAAGAAAATATGGAAGATCCGAATTTTAAACCAAATCCCGGAAAATCCGAACGTTCGTTCTTTGAGAAGATTCACGATATGTTCTCTTAAATTTTACCTGTTATAGAGAGGTTATTATGTTTTAAAAGTAATGATACGTTTCCGGTACTCGAAATAATTTGCTATAAACTAAAATAAATTTTTTTTCAAGGCGTTAAGGTTTATTAAATTGCGTAGATTGCAAATTCAAAATTAAATACCAAATCAAATATGAAACCACTATGTATAATGCTCTTTTCACACAAAGATATGATTATGGTGGTTCCATGTGTTACCAATAAAAAGAATAAAATTATAAACACATGAAAAAAATTTTAGTAATCGAAGATGAATCAGCTATTCGTAGAGTGCTGAAAAAAATTATTGAGGAACAAGATAAAAATTTTCAAGTTTTTGAAGCCGCAGATGGTGAAGAAGGATTGGCGGAAATAAAAAAACAAGATTTTGATTTGGTGCTTTGTGATATAAAAATGCCCAAGAAAGACGGCATTGAAGTTTTAGAAGAAACAAAAAAAATTAAACCTGAAGTACCGTTTGTGATGATTTCAGGGCATGGTGATTTGGAAACTGCTGTTGAAAGCATGCGTAAGGGTGCTTTTGATTACATACCCAAGCCACCCGATTTAAATCGTTTGCTCACTTCACTTAGAAATGCTTTAGAACACAAAGAATTGGTCGTTGAAAATAAACAACTTAAGAAAAAAGTTAGTAAAAAATATCAAATGATTGGTTCCTCAGAAAATATGGAACAAATCAAAACACTTATTGAAAGAGTAGCCCCGACAGATGCGCGTGTACTTATTACCGGAAAAAATGGTACCGGTAAAGAATTGGTCGCACATTGGATTCATCAAAAAAGCAACAGACATAGAGCGCCAATGGTAGAAGTTAACTGTGCTGCTATTCCTTCAGAATTGATTGAAAGTGTTTTGTTTGGACACGTAAAAGGTTCCTTTACAGGTGCTTATAAGGATAAAAAAGGAAAGTTTGAACAAGCCAACGGGGGGACACTTTTCTTAGATGAAATCGGTGATATGAGCTTGTCTGCTCAAGCAAAAGTACTTAGAGCTTTACAAGAAAGTCGTATTTCTAGAGTTGGAAGTGATAAAGATATCAAGGTGGATGTTCGTGTCATAGCAGCTACCAATAAAGACTTAAAAAAAGAAATTGACGAAGGAAAATTCAGAGAGGATTTATATCACAGATTGGCTGTTATTTTAATAAAAGTACCTTCGCTTAACGAAAGAAGAGAGGATGTTCCCGAACTAGTAAATCATTTTGCCTCAACAATAGCAGAAGAACAAGGTATTCCTATTAAAAAATTTTCTAAAGAAGCCATAGACTTATTAAAGGAATACGATTGGACGGGCAATATCAGAGAGTTGAGAAACGTGGTCGAACGATTGATTATCCTTAGTGGAAAAGAAGTTACCGAAGCCGATGTTAAGATGTTTGTTGCTAAATAATTTCTTGTTAAATTCTTAATTTTTATTTTTTTCTAATAGATATTTCGCTTCTTTTCTTAGTAAAATTCTTTATTATTAGTTTCTCTTAATTTTTTGACTTTGTGGATTA
>JANTGO010000050.1 GCA_024763015.1 Flavobacteriaceae bacterium | reverse complement strand
AAAAAAGTAACAAAAAAGTCTAGGCTTACGAAACTTTTACTAATTTATATGTTTCGCTCCCTAAACAATCTGAACTCGCATTACGCTTCTGCTATCAGCTTTATTTCAATTAATTGCAAACTTTTATTCCTTATCAAAATTCGTTTATGCTCAAACAGCAGATTGTTTTTTACGTCCGCTCAACTCTAAATTTACGTAAAACCTTCGTATGCCGTGGGCAAACCGCAATGGTTTGTGTTTAGAAAAATTATCCTTTACCTATTTTATTAAATCTTTACTTCTTTGAAATCCGGCACTTCGATACAATTATTTAAATCACTCAGTGACCTACGTTTTGTGCATTAATCACGTTTTGTAATTATAGCAGTATTAGAGGTGGCTGAGCGATTTTACGAAGAATGAGTAAAATTGTATCGAAGCCCCGCCATTGAATGCAGAATTGTAGGTTGCCGAGTGATTAGACCGACCAAAGTCGGGCTAATTGTATCGAGGTGCCGGCACTTCGATACAAATTTTCTTCCCTTCGCTCAGAAAATCCACTCAGTGACCTACGTTTTGTAGTTTTAGTAAAATAGTAAGCGGCTGAATGATTTTCCCAATGAAAGCAGGGAAAATTGTATCGAAGCCCCGACATTGAAATAGCGTTTTGACTAAGAATAGTAAATGCTTATAAACAAAAAAAGCTACCCAAAACCGGATAGCTTTATAAAAAACATTAATAATAAATGGGCTAATTTTTAGCACCCAATAACAGTACTTCTTGTACGACAATTTCCGTGATATAACGTTTTTGTCCTTCTTTGGTCTCATAAGTGCGGTTGGTCAATTTGCCACCGATACCTATTTCTTTACCTTTTTCGACATAGTTTTCAATGAGTTCTGCGGTTTTGCCCCAAGCGATAAGATTGTGCCAGTACGTTTGTTCAATTTTCTCTCCTTTTGCATTGCGATACGATTCGTTGGTAGCAATAGACAAATTGGCTATTTTGCGTCCATCTTCTAAATTTTTGATTTCAGGGGTTTGTCCTACGCGTCCGATTAATTGTACATGGTTTCTTAAATTGTTCATGATAATAGTTTTTAAGTGTTAATAAATAAAAAAAGCTTCGTGCTTCGATTTTTTTGATAGTGCAAACATACGGCGGGTTTTCCGACTTACTCGGTTGTTACGCATTTGCTTTCGTTTGTTTTCGTTTGTAAGTATTTGTAAATGGATATATTGCTGGTTAACTGTGATTTATAAATATATTATTTTTTCGTTTTGTCCCGTATTTTTATTTGTATTCGCGGGTGCATTTGTATTCATATGTGCATTACTTGTGTAGGGACGTTGTGGCATAACGTCCCTACACACTTAAAAAATATTTACAAATTAATCCAACAAACGAATATCCGCTGCCGGCAACCAACCTTTTTTGCCGTCGGGTAGTTTGACCAATTCCCAGTCATCGGATTTTTTGAGCACTTTGAGTTTGGTGCCTTCGTGCAAATCAAGCACTTTATCGGATGTTAGATTGGGTTCAGTTAGCAAATTGACATGCGGACTAAAAATGATGCCGTATTTTTCACCGGCTAATTTCTTACCAAAATCTGCATTATACCAAGAAAACAACAAGAAAAATAGACTTAAAAACATCCATCCAAAAGCCGTTCTTTTTAAACTTATTTTTTGGGAAAACAAGAAAATACCAAAAACTAATAGCCCAAAAAATGCCCAAAATACTGCCAAAATCGCCCAAGTATTATATGAGAATAACGCGTTTATCTTCTTTTTGTATCGTAGTAGAATATTTTCGGGCACTTTATCTATTTTATCTATTTTCATCTGACGCGCCAAGGACAAATTATAGCGAACATCCTCATCATCAGGGAGTAATTTAAAAGCTTTTTCGTAATAATAAATAGAAGGTGCAATTTGGTTTATCTTGTAGTAAGCATTGGCCAAATTATAATACAATTCACCCGACACTTTATCCTTTTGCATGGCTTTCTCATATAAGCTGATGGCTTTTTGATAATCTCCTTTTTTGTATACATCATTTGCTTTGGCAAAAACATCTGCGGTTTGTTGTGCCAGAGCAAATCCAAAAAACAGTAAACTAAATATTAAAATTAATCTTTTCATATATAATTCTTAATTTTTTAGACTAAAACAACTCGTTCATAATACGCTCGGTTTCCTTGTAATCTTCTTCGATAACAGAATGACTTGCGGGTGCATAACGCGCCATATCGCATTTGTTTAAGATACTAAATAAATCGTTTATTTTATCTTCCGAGATATTTTTTTCCAACAATCGTTTTCTAATGTTTTCACGGTCGAGTTCTGCCGTATCAATTTTTAATTGCGATTTTAAAAAATTGTGTATGGCTTTTTCGAGATTGGCATAAAACAGCTCCTTGTCTTGCATCGATTTTCTAGCATCTTTCAAATACTTTTGCGCCAACGACTTTCTTTTTTTTCGTTGAATTTCGCTTGCATCATACACTTTGTTTGATTGATATTTCTTGTAACCAAACAGCAAGAATGCCAATACCACCGGTATAATCAGTAGGCTTTTAAACAACTTGCTTTGATAAAAATGCGAAGTATCTTTTGAAACAAAATGTGCTTGCTCCTTGATAAATCTAAAATCTGCTCCGGCTGAAGTGCCGGGATTATTTGTGATTGCAGGATTTGAATCAGCCCCTTGATAATTACCACCCGAAACCATCAAAACAATATCTTTGGATGTTTTGGTTATGTAAGTCTTTTTATCCGGATCAAAAAATACAAACCGCATAGACGGAATGATAAACTTACCCGATTGATTGGGCACTATCACATATTCATCTTTAAGCCTTCCGCTATTTCCATTAAAGGTCGTTTTTACGCTCTCGCTATGTTTGGGATCGTAAACTTCCAATCCTTCGGGCGCTTTCAACCGGGGCAATTCAAACAACTTAAGGTTGCCCTTTCCTCTCACAGAAACCACTACATTTACAGGTTCTCCAGATTTTACTTGTTGTCTATCCGCTTTGACATTCAAATCAAAATTCCCAACGGCACCCGAAAAATCAATAGGTTTGTCGGCTTCCGGAAGCGCTTTTACTTGAATAACTTTCTTTCCGGAAGTCAATTTGACACGGACCCATTTATAGTCACGCATTCTAAACGGACCAAAATTTCGCATATAAGGTTTGGCTACATCCAAGCTGATTGTTAGAGGCTTAATAACCAGTTTACCAATTTGCTGTGGAAACAAAAGTTTTTTTCTCAATACATAATAGTAATAAGGTTTACCATTTACCTCACCAGTATAAGGACCTGAAATATTATTATCTACATCTTGTATCCAAAACCCGTTAAACTGTGGTTTTTTTATTTCGTTATAATTGCCTACTTGCATATCACTAGGCACATAAAGCCGATAGGTCATCCCAACTGCTTGGTTGATGTAGGGCTTGCTGTTCGTGGTTTCTACCGATAAAAAAGCACCCTTTACATCTCCTGAGGTTTCGGGTGTCGTCGGGTTAGAAATACCCCCCGGTTGGTTGGTGGTTTGTGCCGGTTTTTTTGTCCCTTTTACAACCATAACAGTAAGAGGCTTTGTGGTATATGTTTTGCCGTCAACGGAAATTTTGGCGGAGCCAATCTTGATTTTGCCTGTTTTGGTCGGTGTTAGTTGATATGAAAAAGTATAAGAAGCAGAAACTTGGCCGTTATAGTTTCTATATTCTTGTGATTGCATCGGCCCTCTTTTGATAAATCCTTCAAAATTCGGCGGGACAAAACTACGAGTATCAATATTTCCCGAAGCCATGTTTAAGGTAAAATTTGCCATCAGATTTTCATCTGTCGTAATTTTATCTCTGGAAACATGTGCTTTGAAGGTGGTTTGTGCTTGGGCATTTACAACCCACCCAAATAGAGCCAAAAATAACAATATCCTTTTCATGCGTTTCAATTTCATTTAGCGTAAAAATAATCAAAATTTTAGTATTCAAAATTAACACCAAAATAAACGCATTGTCAGGTATTTAACAAAAATTTATCATTCCCTGACAAAAAGGCATTTTTTATCAAAAAAGCTATTTCTTCCAATTATCGCGTAAGCTTACCGTTCTATTGAATACCAATTTTTCGGGGCTCGTGTCCGGATCTACCACAAAATATCCCAAACGGGTAAACTGAAATTGTTCGCCGGGCTTGGCGTCAGTCAATGAGGGTTCTAATTTTGCTTTGTTGTCGATATGCAAGGAATCGGGATTTATAAATTCGGTAAAATCTTTGTCTTTCTGTCCGTCGGGTGCTTCATCTAAAAACAATCTATCGTAGATTCTAATTTCGGCAGGAATGGCATGCTTGGCACTTACCCAGTGCAAAGTTCCCTTTACTTTTCGCTTGCTTTCCTCCGTTCCGCTTCCGCTTTTGCTTAGCGGATCGTAAGTAGCATGGATTTCCAGAAAATTACCATCAGCATCTTTGACAACAGATTGTCCCTTGATGATGTACGCATTTTTCAAACGCACTTCCTTGTCCAATGTCAATCTAAAATATTTGCGGTTGGCACTTTCTTTAAAATCATCGCGTTCTATGTACAAAACTTTTGAAAAAGGAAGTTCTCTATAACCGGCACTTTCGTCCTCCGGATTGTTTTCGGCTGATAGGTATTCCACTTGCCCTTCGGGATAATTATCGATAATCAATTTAATCGGGTTGAGCACCGCCATTCTACGAGGGGCTATTTTGTTTAGATGCTCGCGTGCCGAAAACTCCAACAAGGCAACATCGGTAATATTTTCTCTCTTTGAAATACCAGCTGTTTCGCTAAAATTAACAATGGATTCGGGCGTATAACCCCTTCTGCGCAAACCTGAGATAGTGGGCATTCGCGGATCGTCCCAACCATTGACATAATTTTCTTGCACCAAACGCAGTAATTTTCGCTTGCTCATCACGGTATAACTCAAATTTCTTCGGGCAAATTCCCGTTGCTTTGGTTTGATGCCATCGGTATAAACTTGATCGACAAACCAATCATACAAAGGACGATGGGGTTTAAACTCCAAAGTACAAATGGAATGCGATATTTGTTCCAGATAATCCGATTCGCCATGCGTCCAATCGTACATAGGATATATTTTCCACTCGGTTCCGGTTCTCTGATGTGCTTTGTGCAAAATGCGGTACATAATGGGGTCGCGCATATGCATATTGGGGTGTGCCATATCTATTTTGGCACGTAGTACCCGTTCGCCGTCTTTAAAAACACCTTCTTTCATCTGTTTAAATAGCGAAAGATTTTCTTCGACACTACGGTCTCTAAAAGGACTATTGGTTCCGGGTTCGGTTGGCGTACCTTTCTGTTGGGCAATCGTCTCAGAATCTTGGTCATCTACATAAGCCAATCCTTTGTTAATCATCATAATAGCCCATTGATATAAATTGTCAAAATAATCAGAAGAATACAATTCTTTGTCCCACTTAAAACCCAACCAAGCAATGTCTTTTTTTATAGCATCGACATAAGCTTGTTCCTCCTTGGCGGGATTGGTGTCATCAAAACGAAGATTAACCGGTGCATTATAGCGTTTACCCAGTCCAAAATTAAGGCAAATAGAAGCTGCGTGACCAATATGTAAATAACCATTGGGCTCAGGCGGAAAACGAAAACGCAATTTGTTTTGAGGCAATCCGTTTGCCAAATCTTCTTCGATAATTTGTTCTAAAAAATTTAATGATTTTTTCTCTTCTGACATTTTATAATATTTATTCGTCGCAAAAATACATCTTTTTTTTTGTATGGATGCCATACTATGTACAAACGCAATGCATTGCATCTCTACACACACAGGGCAAATGTGTAATATTTTTTCTACAAAATTTCGACAAACAATCCTGTATCAGTATTGCTAACTTTTGCCAATTTCTTTTTGGTCAATCCTTTGATGGCTTTATCCCATTTTTTGTTGCTCAAGCCTGCTTGCTCCTTTAAAGTTGGCAGTAAAACAGGTGTTTGTTTTTTTAGCAATTCATAAACCGTTTTTTCTTCGTCGGTCAATTCAATAGCTTTTTTTTCGGGTTTCATCTGCGGAAAAAACAATACTTCTTGAATGCTGTCATTGTTGGTCATAAACATGGTCAAACGGTCAATACCAATCCCAATTCCAGAAGTAGGCGGCATACCGTACTCCAAAGCCCTCAAGAAATCTTGGTCGATAAACATGGCTTCGTCATCCCCTTTTTCAGATAGTTTTAATTGGTCTTGAAAACGTTCCCGTTGATCAATCGGATCATTTAACTCCGAATACGCATTTGCCAATTCTTTACCGTTTACCATTAGTTCAAAACGCTCGGTTAACCCCTCTTTTTCGCGATGTGCTTTGGTCAACGGGCTCATTTCCTTCGGATAATCCGTAATAAAGGTCGGTTGAATATAATTATGCTCACACTTTTCACCGAATATTTCATCTATCAGCTTGCCTTTGCCCATGCTCTCATCTACCTCAATTTCCAATTTTTTGGCAATTTCCATAATCTCTTCAGTCGTTTTTCCTTCCAGATCATAGCCGGTATGTTCTTTGATGGCTTGCAAAATCGGGACACGTGCATAAGGTGCTTTAAAGTCGATAACTTGATCACCCATCTGTACTTTGCTTTTGCCATTTACGGCTATGGCAACGGTTTCCAACAATTCCTCTGTCATATTCATCATCCAGTTGTAGTCTTTGTAGGCAACATACAACTCCATAACGGTAAATTCGGGATTGTGGGTTTTGTCCATTCCTTCGTTTCTAAAATCTTTGGCAAATTCAAAAACACCTTCAAATCCACCTACAATCAACCTTTTAAGATACAATTCGTTGGCAATTCGCAAATACAAAGGCATATCCAAAGCATTATGATGCGTTACAAAAGGACGGGCAGCAGCACCACCGGGTATCGGTTGCAAAACGGGGGTTTCTACTTCTAGCCAAGCACGATTGGTAAAGAAGTTTCGCATGGTATTGATGATTTTGCTACGCTTGATAAAGGTATCTTTCACGTGATCGTTTACAATCAAATCGACATAGCGTTGACGATAGCGCAATTCCGGATCGGAAAATGCATCGTGTACTTGTCCGTCTGCATCTACTTTTACAACGGGCAGCGGGCGCAAGGATTTTGACAAAAGTGTCAATTCTTTTACATTAATAGAAGGTTCCCCAACTTGGGTCTTAAAAACCGTTCCTTTTATACCGATAATATCACCTATATCGAGCCATTTCTTAAAAACCGAATTATACATCATTTTATCTTCCGTAGGGCAAAGTTCATCGCGATTGACATATATTTGCATGCGTCCCGAATCATCTTTAAGCTCTGAAAATGAAGCTTTTCCCATAATTCTACGGCTCATCATTCTTCCGGCCAATTGCACTTCCTTTCCGTCAAACTTATCAAAATTCTCTAAAATATCCTTTATTTTAGCAGTTACATCATAAGCGGCTGCAGGATAAGGTTCTATACCTGCTTCTCGCAATTTTTGTAGAGATTCTCTTCGGACGATTTCTTGTTCGGATAAGTGCATTATATTTATTTTTAAAAATTTTTGCAAATATACGTATAATCGCCTAAAGTTTATGGTGTAAAATCTTAGTGTCAGTTTTCATCCTTTACCAACACAAACAAATTAATATTTTTTACTAATTTTACCCAAAAATAAAACTTTGCAAACAACAGCAAAAAAATCTTGGCGACAAAAACTCTACGAAATAATCTACGAGGCAGACACCCCCGCAGGCAAATGGTTTGACATTGTTTTATTGCTTCTTATCCTATTTAGTATCGTAGTGGTTATGCTAGAAAGCGTGCCGTCTTATCACAAACATTACGGAGCGTTCTTTGATATTGCGGAGTGGGTTATAACCATTATTTTTAGCATTGAATATATCCTGCGAATTTATACGATTAAAAAACCGAGTGCCTATATTTTTAGTTTTTTTGGCATCATCGATTTCTTATCGACTATACCGAAATATATTTCCTTGTTTTTTGCAGGTGCCGGTATTCTGATTGCCTTGCGAGCCCTTAGATTGTTAAGGGTTTTTAGAATTTTAAAGCTGTCGCCATTTGTAGGCGAAGCTCAAGGACTAAGCAAGTCTTTAAAAGCCAGTAGGGCTAAAATATCTGTATTTTTATTGGCGGTTCTGATATTGACCATCATTTTGGGAACCGTGATGTATTTGGTTGAGTTTGGACATGGCAGCGGCTTTGACAACATCCCAAAAAGTATGTATTGGGCGATTGTTACCCTAACTACAGTTGGTTATGGTGATATTGCACCCGTTACACCATTAGGGCAATTTATTGCCTCTATCATTATGATTTTAGGTTATGGTATTTTAGCGGTGCCTACCGGAATTGTATCTGCCGAATACGCTAAACAGAAAAGACAAAATACACCGAAAAATACACAAGTTTGCCCTAATTGTCATGCTGTGAATCATCAAGACGGCGCAGAATTTTGCTATCATTGCGGACATAAACTCAATGAAACCAGCATGTAAAATTACTAAAAATTACAGGATAAATCCTTAGGAGAAAACAAGGGTTTTTCCTGTATTTTTTCTTGCTAAATATTTTTAAAATGCTTATTTTCAATAATTTACAATCGTTTTTATAAAAATACAAGAATTTAATTTAGCAAAATTCTTAAAAATAGTTTTAACTTTGTTTAATTATCTTCTCAAAAAAATAAGTTATGGCTTACAAGAAACATATTATTAGCAAAGAAGAATTTAGTAAAATGAAAAGCATTTTTGATGAAAAGATAAAGCCAAATTTGGGCGAAAATTACAGTGAATCAACTTGGCAATCTTTACAAGATATTAAAGAATACATCGCTTTTATCGAAGAAGAAGCAAAAGCAAATATGATTAATATTTCAGGTATTCGTTTTCACTACGTAGCCAAGGAAGACGGCAAACAACAACTGAGTTTTGCAATGGCGCCCACATACGATAATGAAAAAGGAGAACATATTGATTTTGATCCATTATTTTCAAAAAAAGAAGCGCCAAAAAACTTGCAAAATATAGACAAAAACGACCCTGATTACGCAAAACAAGGAAGTATTATGGACAGAGGAGAAGATTGTCCTTTTAACTGTGACCCAACTAAAAAATAGTTAAAATGAAGATGTTTTTATATTTTTCTGATTTATTGTTACTGATAGTCACTATTGTGTCTTATGTAAGCTATCATAAATATAAAAATACACCACTCAAGTGGGTACCTTATATTTTGACGTATGCATTTGTTACCGAAATGGTTGCACAAAATCTAGCCTCAAAAGGAATATATAACCTCTGGATTTACAATTTGTATATCAATGCTGAATATCTGGTTTACGGATACATTTTTTATAAATTTATTAAGGGGAAAAATTGGAAAAAATTTATCGTTTTGAGCGGTATCATTTACGAAACATATTTTTTAATCTCTTATTTGTTTTTTGCGGATTCATGGAATGTCCTTCAAACATATCCTTTTGCACTTGCCCAGATCCTAATTATTATTGTGATTTTTGCTTTTATCATCCAAATGCTTTCATCAAATCAAATATTACATATTCAAGATTACTTAATTTTTTGGGTGGCTTTGGGGCTTTTATTCTACTTTATCATACCACTCCCCCTAAATGTAGGAAAGCAAATCCTTATGGAAATAAAACCATCTTTAAGAGTTGTGCGTATTTTATATTTAACACAGTATTTCGCTAATTATTTATTATACCTATCATTCATTAACGGATTTATATGGCATTCAAAGACTTACAAATCATCATAATTTACAGCTCATTAGCATTATTTATTATGCTAAGTGTTGTTATCTGCCTGTTCTTTCTGGTACAGAAAATTAAATTTTCTTACTGGCGAAAAAGAGCCCTGCTAAAAAAACAATATGGCATTTAACAATATATTTACGTATCTTTACAAGCATAAACACTTAAACCGATAAATTATTACAAAATGGAAATCTCTACCTTCCAGGCAGCTACCCTCATAATATCCTTTGCTTTCTTTTTGGTTTTGAGCATTATCATTATTTTGTTTTATGTGTTTCAAAAAAAGAAAATTTCCTTTCTATTAAATGAAAGAGAACAAGAAAGAAAGTTTGAAAAAATATTAATTGAATCACAAATCGAGATTAAAGAAAACACACTTAAAGGTATCGCTTGGGAATTACACGACAATGTTGGGCAACTATTATCATTGGCGCGTCTTGAATTAAACATTTTACTTGCACAAAATAATGAAAAAAATGACAAAATAGAAGAAATTAGCGGTATCATAGGAAAAAGTTTGCAAGAAATAAGAGCCTTTTCTAAGACTTTAAACCAGGATGTCGTACAATCAATCGGTATTGAAAACGCCTTACAAATAGAGGTAGATCGCCTCAACAGGTTAAAATTTATAGAATGCCAATTGAATGTTGATGGAGAAACCAAAAAAATCTCAACCAAAGATGAGATTATTCTTTTTAGAATTGTACAAGAATTTATCAACAACACAATCAAACACTCAAAAGCTACGCAATTAGACATCCAACTAGCCTATCTTGATGACAAACTCACTATTAAACTAAAAGATAATGGAGTCGGATTTGATAAAGAAAAAATAAAAAAAGGATCCGGACTGATAAATATGAAAAGCAGGGCTGAATTGATTAAAGCACATTTCAATTTTACCTCTGATACTTCCGGTACACAAGTCAAACTTACATATCCGTTTTTAACCTAAATTTTGAAATTATGAACACAAAAAATATTATAATCGTTGACGACCACGCACTTTTTGCCAATGCATTGGCTAAACTCCTAAATTCTTTCCCGGATTATGAAGTTTCAAAAGTTTTTGCCAATGGCAAGGAATTAACAGAAGCATTAGCAAGTGGACTATCATTACCCGATTTAATTCTACTAGATGTAAAAATGCCCATAATGGATGGCATTGCTACTATGAAATGGTTAAAAAAATTCAAACCGGATGCACGTGTACTAGCCTTATCGATGGAGAATAATGAACAAACCATCCTTAAAATGATTAAACACGGCACAAGAGGGTATATTCTAAAAGATACCGACCCTAAAACGCTACTTACGGCTCTTAAAACAGTCGATGAACAAGGTTATTATTATACGGAATTGGTCAGCAAAACCATTTTAAATTCTATGAATCCGCCAACCGATCCCCAAGGAATTACTTTAAAGGAAACCGAAATAGAATTCCTAAGGTTGGTATGTGAAGAAAAAACATATCAAGAGATTGCCGGCATTATGCACAAAAGTGTCAAAACCATTGATGGATATCGAAAAGATTTATTCGATAAATTGGGTGTAAAAAATCGAATTGGCTTAGTAATTTATGCCATTAGAAATCATATTTTTGAATTATAGAATAAATATTATTTCATAACAATCTTGTTTTCAGTAATTTATATTTTATTTTATAAAAAACAGGGTTTTTCCTGTATCATTTCAGGTTTTTTCATCTTGTACAAACTTTGATAGTAGCCTACATTTGTACCGAAGAAACAGTCAATCTAATCTTAATTTCAACAACAGCAACTTCTGTTTTTTCACAACATAAGTATTTTGTTTGTTTGTTTGTGTTGTTAACCTATCAAAGTTTCGCTTCCCCAAAGCGAAACTTTGTGTTTTTTGCGACGGGTCGGTTTCATATAATATTTTATCTTTGCACTTGATAAGAAAAAGCGTACAATATGAAGACTTATGATTTTAATGCAATAGATCAAAAATGGCAAACCTACTGGGCAAAAAATCAAACTTTTAAAGCAGAAAACCATTCAAAAAAACCAAAATTTTATGTATTAGACATGTTCCCCTATCCATCAGGAGCCGGACTGCATGTAGGACATCCGCTTGGCTATATTGCCTCGGACATCTATGCGCGATACAAACGACACAAAGGTTTTAACGTACTACACCCAATGGGTTATGATTCTTTTGGATTACCCGCTGAACAATACGCTATTCAAACCGGACAACACCCTGCCGTTACCACCGAACAAAATCTAAAACGCTACCGGCAACAAATGGATAAAATCGGCTTTTCTTTTGATTGGAGCCGGGAAATCCGCACATCCGACCCCAAATACTACAAATGGACGCAATGGATATTCTTACAACTTTTTAATGCTTATTATTGCAATGAGCAACAAAAAGCGCTTCCTATAGACCAATTAATCAGTCGCTTTGAAACCGAAGGAAATATACAAGTAAATGCAGCTTGTGATGCTGATAGTTTTAAGTTTACAGCCGAAGAATGGCAAAACTATTCCGCCCGACAAAAAGACGAAATACTTCATAAATACAGACTCGCTTACTTAAAAGAAACGGAAGTAAACTGGTGCCCCGCCTTAGGCACTGTCTTGGCTAATGACGAAATTGTCAACGGCGTATCCGAGCGTGGCGGACATCCTATCGAGCGAAAAAAAATGCTGCAATGGGTCATGCGTATAACCGCCTATGCCGAAAGATTGCTACAAGATTTAGAAAAATTGGATTGGACAAATTCTATCAAAGAAGTACAACGAAATTGGATTGGTAAATCCATTGGCGCTTCTATCAAATTTAATATTGATAATAGCGATGAAAAACTCGAAGTCTTTACCACCAGAGCTGATACGCTTTATGGTGTTACCTTTATGGTTGTTGCCCCCGAACACGAACTGGTCGACCAAATAACCACTGACCAATACCGCGAGGGCGTAAAAACATATCAAGCAATAACCGCCCAAAAAAGCGAGCGAGAACGCTTGGCAGAAGTCAAAGAAAAAACAGGACAATTTACCGGCGCTTACGCCATTCATCCTTTAACCGGAAAGAAAATTCCTATTTGGATAAGCGATTATGTATTAGCAGGTTACGGAACCGGTGCTATTATGGCTGTGCCGTCAGGTGACCAACGCGATTACGAATTTGCCCGTCAATTTGACATTCCAATCATCAACATTTTTGAAGGAAACGACATCGACGAAAAAGCAAACGAAGATAAAAATGCCGTATTGACCCATTCCGAATTTTTAAATGGTTTATCTGCCACAGAAGCCATCCCTAAAATGATAGCCGAATTAGAAAAACGCGGTATTGGAAAAGCCGAAGTCAACTTCCGCATGCGCGATGCTGTATTTTCTCGTCAAAGATATTGGGGCGAACCTTTTCCTATTTATTACAAAAACGGAATGGCTACGGCTATCGACCCCAAACACTTGCCTATAACTTTACCAGAAGTAGAAAAATACTTGCCTACGGAAGACGGCAAACCACCCTTGGGCAATGCCAAAGATTGGGCTTGGGATACACAAAACGAAAAAATAGTATCCGTTGACTTAATCGACAACGAAAGCGTTTTCCCGATGGAACTCAACACCATGCCCGGATGGGCAGGCAGCTCTTGGTACTTTAACCGGTATATGGATCCGCATAACGATGAGGCACCCTTTAGCCAAGAAGCCATCAATTATTGGCAAAAAGTAGATGTGTATCTCGGTGGAAGCGAACACGCAACCGGACATTTGTTATACAGCCGATTTTGGCAAAAATTCTTGTTCGATATCGACATGGTACCGGAACCCGAATACAGCATCAAGCTCATCAATCAAGGGATGATTTTGGGCACCAGCGCTTTTGTCTATCGTATCAATGGGACCAACAAATTTGTATCAT
>JANTGO010000049.1 GCA_024763015.1 Flavobacteriaceae bacterium | reverse complement strand
TTGAAATATTCGTAATTCTTTGCCCTAAAATACCTAATAGGTTGATAATATGATAAATAACAATGCCTAATTGTTTAAGGCTATTTGCTTGCGATATAGGTATATATATAATGTATAGAAAAATGGAATTTTAGGCGCTGACTAATTCTATTTGCATAAATAAAACGCAAATATATCATAAAGAAGCCTGTATTTATTCAACGAACGCTGTCACCCTGCCAGACTATCTATTATAAAAACAACTCTATTTCCTCATATAATTTGGGGATATGCGATTTCCAATGATACACATCTTGCAATTTTACCCTAAATGCATCGGCAGCGGTAGGTTCTCCATGCACCAAAAATATATTGGTGGGTTCTTCTTTAAGGTCGCTAAGCCAGTGTAACAATTCGCCTTGGTCTGCATGGGCTGACAAACTGTGTATACTTTCGACTTTGGCATTTACCGGATAATATTTTCCAAAAAACTTAATTTCTTTTGCCCCTTCTAAGAGTTGCCTACCACGGGTTCCTTCTGCTTGATATCCCACCAACATTACAATGGTTTCGGGCTCATCAATCATTTGTTTTAAATACGTCAATACCCTACCGCCGGTAACCATACCACTTCCGGCAATAATTATTTTTGGTTTCTTGGTGTCAATGGTTTCCCAAGTTTCTTTATATGACGTAACGATATTTACATTTTTGAGCATTTGCATAAACTCACCCATAGGCAATTTATGCCACTCCGGGAAACTTTCGAAAACGCGTATCACATTGTTGCCCATCGGGCTGTCAACATAAATGGAAATATCAGGAATTTTATCTTCTTTTTGAAATTTCCACAACAAATACATCAGCACTTGCAAACGCTCAATTGCAAAACTTGGGATAACAATGTTGCCTCTATTGTGCAAGGCATCAATAATGACTTCTTCGAAATAAGCATCCAAGACTTCTTTGGGATGCAAACGGTTTCCATAGGTTGTCTCAATAAATAGGTAGTCAGCTTTTTGAGGGCGTTGCGGATTGTCTAACAATAAATCATCTGTACGTCCGATATCTCCGGAAAAGACAAACCTTTTACCATAAATATCCAGTTCGATAAAAGTGGCACCAATAATATGCCCATTGTATCTAAAACGCGCCTTGATGTGTTCTGACAGGTCAAGCCATTGGTCCAAATCTGTCGACTTAAAAAATTCCAAAGTCTCTTCGGCCTCTTTAACGGTATAAAAGGGCTCCGGATTGTCGTGCTTACTAAATCCTTCTTCCTTGGCACGCTTGGCATCTTCTTCGTGAATTTTTCCACTATCTTTTAGTACGATTTCCGCCACGGCAAGTGTAGGCGCTGTGCCAATGATGTCGCCTTTAAAACCTTCCTTGAGCAAACGCGGTAAAAAACCAACGTGATCTAAATGCCCGTGGGTTAACAATACATAATCTACTTTGGAAACATCTATGGGAAGCGGCTCCCAATTGCGTTCGCGAAGTTCTTTAAGTCCTTGAAACATACCACAGTCTATCATCAGACTTGCTTCTTCCGTTTCGATCAAATATTTTGAACCGGTTACCGTTCCGGCTGCACCCAAAAATTTTATTTTTACTTTATTCATTTTAAATTATTTAGAATTATCATCTGCAAGGAATAAAAGCTGTGTATCCCAAGCAGAGATTATATTTTTATTTTAATATTCTTATGGCATAAATCTTCTATTTCTTCCATAACCTTTTGTTTACGAACTTTGGAAACGCCAATTTTATTCATCAGCGAATTGGTTTGGTACAACTCGCTACAAAGCACAATACCTTGGTTTAGCAATTCGTCTTTTTCTTCTTCGGAAAGCAAAGTCAAGGTTGTTAATGGATAGAGATTGAAACAATTAACCAATTCTTTTAGGCCTTTGTCTTTCGGGTAATTCCAGCTCAACAGGTGTATACCGTTACAATTGGCATAATCAATGGCATCTTGTGAAAAACGCGTATTGGTCGCAATCCAAACATTCTTTAAAGGCTTCTCCCCTTTCCAATGTTTGTTAATATCGCGAAATCTGGAATTGATGTATAGCGGAACTTTTATATTGCAAATATATTGATCGCTGGAATGAAATTTACATTCCACCATAGAAAAAACATCTTTTTTAAGCAATAAGACATCTATTTCGTGACTTACACATTTTCCTTGAACTATTTCTCCTACTTTTGTTTGATAGCCCATTTTATCAAAAATAATGGCGATTAATCGCTCAAATGGGAATCCGGATGGACCTAATTCGTAAATAGCTTTTTTTAACTTATATTTTGAGGCAAAAACGGCTCTAATGTCTCTTAATTGTTCATATGCCATTTTATAAATCTCACCGGAAGTAATGCCATCGTAAACATTTTGTAAGATATAGGATGTAATTTTATCGATTGTCTTATCGCTGGCGCCACTATGAATAAGGGATTTTTTAAGTTTTGACAAGGAAAAGTCAACTACTTCACCCGTTACTTTGGTTACTCTAATAGAAGAATTTTGCTTCATTTTTTAGTATTTATACCAAACTGCAACCAAGATGATAAATATAAAATGTTTCTTTTTCCTTTGCTTTTCTTCAAAAAATTATTCCATAGCTACGGCTATGCAAGAATTTTTATCATCAATCAAAGAAAAAATAATTCATTTTCTAAATCACCATCCTGATAACAGTTTAGTATTAGAGTACCAAATGTACGATTATTTTATTAAAAAGTAGTGACAATTGACAGTGAAAGAAAAAATGCTTTTACTACAATTACAAAAAATAATATTACTACTATTTGGTATAAACAATCTTTATTCCCCGAAAAGAAAGTGTGTTATCTCCCGGCCAAGTGCCATTGCTGGGCGAAACTGAAAATCCAAGATTATAATTGCCATCAACGGGAAAATTGATATTAATAGTTTCAGATCGGACATTTGTATCGGCACCCGAAGAGGTGAAATGTGTAGTGTAACTACTTTGACTACTTCCTGTGTTTACATTGGAAAAAACCATCATGAAAGAAAGATCTGTACTGGCATTGTCATAGTAATAGTATGTAATTTGCGTAATCGTTGCGCCCGCAGGAATATCAATTGGAACGTAAGCTGCATTTATAGTCGTTTCAGTTATATAAAATTCCTTTATTCTTCTTACAAAATTATAAGTATTTTGTGTCGTTTGAACCCTTAATGGAGAATACAACACGGTATATGTTTGCATCGGAATCGTCATACTTTGCCAAGAAGCATTTCCACTTGCATCAGAAGTAAGAATCTTATCGGACCCTTGGGTTCCATCGACAAGTTTAAATGAACCTAAAACATCTAAATTGGCAGCAGGATTTAAGTTATTAATTCCAACATTTGCCGCTTTAAGGGTTAAAGGAAATTGTCCTGTTGATGTATTAGCAAATTGAAATCTATTGTTACCCCCATCAATTCCAATGGAATAATCATCTACATTTGCCCTATTAGATTTCCAAATAGTATAAATGTTATCGTTGGATTCCATTTTTATAATAGGCAATCCACCTGTTACATCGTTGATATGAAGATTGGCTTCCGTTGCTACCGGAATACCAACCCCAACAGGAACAGAACTATTGATAGCATTGGATATCTGATGCCAAAAACTATGATTAACATAATCGGCTACACCTGCTGTTTGGGCATACTTGGCAAGGGGTACGGTTTGAAATGCGGTTGTTCCCATATCATTATACCCGCTACCGGTATCTACCTCAACTTTTAAGGCATAATCGTGTTCACCCCAGGAAATGATATCAAAATCATCCAAAGAATTTCCTTCTCCTATAGCCAGACTTGCGATGCCGTTAGCATCCGTATTGGTAGCTTGTGTTTCTTGATAAACACTGGTTGTGCCATCTTCTATTATTGTAAACCTGAAATTCGCCACATGATTGCTCAAGGCATTTCCACTATCTGTAAGTAAGACTTTATAATTAAATCCGTTGGTCTGTGCAAAAAAAATGCTTGAAACCAGTAATGCGAAAGATAAGATTATGTTTTTCATTTTAATTGTTTTTTAATATTACTCCAAAGTTACAAATTTTCAATTAATACTATCAAAAAAACTGACGAACGGTCGATATGAGTTTACGAACGACACGTTTTAAGGCATGAACGGTAAATCATATAAAAGCAAAACAGCTTTATTGTGATATTTTCAAATTAATAATAAACTTCTACCGCATCAGCTAATCGAGATGTAGTGTTATCAAGCAACGTCACCTTTAAAAAATATAAATAATTGTGACCGTGTTTTACATTTTTATCTGTATAAACAGCATCTTTATCTACGCCAAAACTTTTTACAAATATTGGTTTTTGATTATCGATTTGTTTAAACAACTGGATTTTTTTTACCGGTTGTCCCAATGGCTTTTTCCAAGAAATTTGCAGTGCATCTTTTACTTTTTTTAAGTCTAAAATAATTTGCGTCCTTGGCTTATATCTATTAACGGTAATCCGGGTTTTTCCTTGCGACAATTTATTCTTAAAACCAACGCCTTCAACTTCATACACATATTTTCCTTTGGGACGCATTACTTTATCTACATAATAGTTTTGAATCAACAAAGAATCGTTTAATTTAACCTGCTTGTTATCAGGTGTGGTAAGATAAACGTTATAAGCAAAAACTTTTCCTTTTTCAGAAGGTACCCACAATAATTTTACGTTATTTTGTGCGTCTATAATATAATCAACTTGATTGGGTGGATATACTTTTTCGTGTTCCGGCATATAAATGTCAATGGTATCCGTCGGATTGCTCTCAACAAAGCCATCGCTAACGTTGCGTACAAAATATTGTAAATGTGTATTGTTTTGAACAGCCTTTCCAAAATCTTTGAAAATTATCTGCTTTTGATTGCTTTGAATCATATTGTGCAATTGATGAAAAGGTCTATTTTGTTCACTTCTATAAACCCTATAGCCAACAACATTATCGCCTACATTTTGCCAATTAAAAACAATGGTATCTCGATTAACTTTATAACGAAGGTGTTGTGGTGGAAAGGGTTTTTCGGAAAAAGTAGCAAATGCCGGAATGCGCACACTCAAGGATTTTCCTCCAAAAAAATTATGAACTTCCATATAATAAAACCAAGGTTCATTTGCCAAGGGGATAACATCTATATATGATTTTTGATTGGGGTCTATATCTGCAATTTTTTTATATCCATTGTCATATTTTTTACTACGATATAGACTTAAACTACTGATTGTCTGCGTATAATTAAGCGTCCAATTCAATTTTACAGCCTTTCTATCTTTGAGAGGTGTTGCTTTAAACGAAACGAACTTTGTAGGAGGCAACAAACCAAAATTATGTGCCATAGCAACTTCCGATTGTATTTTTTTGCCCTTTGCATAAGTTTCTATATAATACAGATAGATTGCTTTTTTGCTTAGAGTCGTATCGATTACATGAAATGTTAACGAATCGCCTCTTTTACTTGGCTTTACATAATGCAAAGTTTTAATGGGCTTATAAATTTTATTTTTTAAACCGGCACGTTTGACTACAAAATCGAGTGTGTCAATGGATTGATTTCCTACCCAAGTAATATCCGGTGCATTGGTGTCGGTACCTACTTGGGTTATATGAATGCTTTGTGAAAAAAATATCATAGGAAACCATAAAACGATATATAGAATTAATTTTTTCATCTGTTTATTTTTTTAATTATTGTTACATTTACAAACAATTATGATTATCAATATATTTTAATGTTAATTACAACTGCCACCTACCTTAAGAGAAATACTATGATCTCCAGCTGTGCTAAACAGGTTTCTATTGGTTACACTTAAGGTTCCGTTAAGACCACAAGCCCCTACGCTAAATGATGCATTTCCACAAGATCTTATAAAAAATGTATTACTTGATGAAGATGAACCACTGCTTACACCTGAACTATGCGGATCACCATATCCTCCTTCAATTTCTAAGAAAAGATTGTTTTCAAATCCTACAAAACCACATCCTGTTACATTTGTACCACATTTGCCATATATAAATCCGTAACCACCTACTACCACTGATGGATTGCTGTTAAAATCCATAAGTATATGTGCCCCTAATCCGGCTTTTATAGAAGCTTTTAACACACCCGGTACCACAGGGAAACTTTTGTTTATCAAATTTCGTTGTCCAATCACATAGATGCCGTATAAATGAGACAAATCGGGTGGACTGGATTCAAAGTTCCTTAATATTGAAGCGGCAACCGGATTCAAATCAGCGTCATATCCTCCTAGAAGCAGTCCCCCATCATAGTTACTACCTGTAATGGAAACATTGCCACAAAATGCCAAATAAAAACCATGAGGGTCAAATCTTGTGGCAAATTGTCCACTGTTAAGTGCTGCAAATCCCATATTAATAGGCGCTTTAATTGTCAAGTCGCCCACCAAGGCTTTTTCATCAAATAAATAAGCCATGTTCAAATCACCCAATGGCGTTTTGATGTTATTGGCATTTACTCCTTTGCTGTCCGCTGAAATGCCTCCGTGAACTACATACTGGACGCTATTGTTGTCATCTAAACCTTTTGAACGTGTTTTGGCTTCAAAAGTTAATTCGTTCCAAGCACCATTTACCACAGCTATTTTACCATTGGTAATATGCATGGTTTCCTTACCCATTGTTATGTCTTGTTCTATCACATCGATATAACAATCACTGGGCGTTTTGGTCAAAAATCCTTTTACCTCAACATTGCTTCCAGATTGTCCTGCCGGGGGTTTTATGTAGAAAGTTCCATAAGACGTATAAAGTTTATTGGTCAATGACTGCGCTGATTTTTGTTGGGTTAAATTGTAAACGGTATTGGCGTTACAATCTACACTGCCACTCAAAGGCTGTAAATTGAAAACGATATGCCCGTTTTTCTTTTCATAATTCATTTCTGCACGCGTTGCGATATAACCGGGTATGCCCATCTCCGGTACTCCGGCAAGTCTGAAATAACCATCTCCGGACATAATTTGATCTACAAACACATCGATAAGGTTGTGAAAACGCATCGTTTTTCCAACACCCATTTCCGTTGTATTATCGCTTAATAAATCTATGGACATAAAGTCCAATCGATTATTGGTAGCCGGTAAATTACTTATCCAGCCGGCTGGTCCTTGAGCATCTCCGGTCATACTTATACGATAATGCCCTACACCTGCATCAAAATTAAAAACCGGTTGTAGTCCTTGTGCCAATTGAATGTTTTTGACACCGCCCAGACTTAAGCCCGTGCTTATATCTATATCGCCTTCACGCAAAGCATGTGGGCGAATCAGTAGGTTTTTAATACCTGCTTCAATACCCAAACCCGTTATGATTTTTCCGTTTGGAACAACAATTGCATCTCGAGTTTTGTCAAAATGCCAAGCATTTGTACTTTTAATTTTCCAATCTTCCAATTGAAAATCTAATTGATTGTCAGGACGCGATTTCATTTGAATATCGTCACGGGTAATTTCTATAACACCCGCATTAATTTTCAAATCTAAATCTTGATTTTCGTTTGACATTGGAATATCAGTGTGTAAAATAGTATTTATATAAACCTTGCCGTTTGATAGATAAGAACCTGAAAATGTTGAAGATGCTCTAAATCCAAAGACCTTGAAATCTTGGATTGGAACCGGCCAGAAAGTTGTAATGCCTTCCAAATCAAAAATATAATATTTAGGAGCCAATAATGCAATGTTTTGAGCCAATTGGGTGCCATTAGCATTACTCAAATGACTTCTAAATACCGTAACTTCTTTATGAATTGTATCATTACCGACATAAAAATCACCATGAAAATCATAAGCAAACCTAAATGATGATAAATCTAATTGCATCGTTCCGTCGAGTTTGGCACCGGAATTCGTCTTTTCAACCTCTAATGGTTTTTGGGGTGATCCGGGACGATATAAATCGCCTTCAAACCCGCCTTTAATAGATATTGGCAGCGAATGTTTTGTGGTTTGAATAATGTTTTGCACCGGTTTTATTTGCTGATTATCTCCCTTGGTAATTCTTAAATTGTTAAAATATATTTTTTCATTTTTATTTAAGCTCGAAAAGTCTGAGGAACCTGATAGATGATGAAAATATCCACTGATATATATGCTTTTATCTATAAGACGTATCTGCATTTTTTCTATTTGAACAGGGAAACCCCAAATATGGGTCAAATCCCAATCATTTACCGCTTTAATTTGGAAATCATAATTTTGGGGGGTACTTTGTGCCATCTGCATGTTTGCATTAAAACTAATCACCCGATGGGTGCCAATATAACTTGGACTTTTTCCATCTTTAACTACATGAACATCCAAGCTACTTAAATTATTTGGAATACCATTAAGCAAATAATGCCCTTGTGCATCTGAATAAGCCTCTAAATAAAGTGTGTGCCCTCCTGTATTTTGTAGTTGCACATATACTTTAGCACCCTGTACCGGTTGATGACTGAGACTTTCTGTTATAGTTCCATATATAAACCTGGCTGCATCTAGGGTAAATGTTTTTGATGTCCAAGATTTACTTACCGGAATATTGAATGATTCTTGCTTAGGCGCATAAGAATCAGCCGTAACTTTTACAACAAATTGATGACCGGGTGAAGCAAAATTTATCAAAACATTCCCTTTATTGTTAGTCGTGCCATAAGCCAAACTATCCCCCACCATTACCTTAGCATTTGGAATAGGATTTCCGTGAATATCGCGTGCTCTTACGACTAATCTATGCAATCGTTTAAAAACTTTTATGCGTCTAAAATGATTGGATGGAACTATTCCCATTGAAATTGTATCGGCAAAGTATTGGGTGGAAAGCGGTATTACTTCAATTTCGTTATCGCTATCTCCTATGGGCATTTCAAAGGATTCAACGGAAAAGGGGTTGCCATAATTGTCATATTCCCAATGTCTAACGGTCTTTACATATGGATTATTGGGTAATAATTTTATGTATGCTGCAACAGATTTACCATCTTCGTCCACAACTTCACCACGTAGCATTTGTTTGGGCACTAACTGATAAGGTCTATGAACCAGCTCTCCATATTTTAAATTATAAGGGGCAATAGATAAAGGTGGCCACACAATTCTTTTGTATATTTTTGATTCGATTTGTATGCGGCGATAAGGACCGATATTTCGATTGCCGTTTGCTTGGTCTAGTTTTACCGGCAGATTCTTAAATCTAAAAAAACCTGCATCATTCGTAAATTTCATATTTTCCCAGTGATAACGTTTGTTACTAACCAAGTTGGGAATGGTATCGCCATTGTTTAACAATGCATAGACAAACATAATATCCTTATCATCTTTATACTCTTTTTTATTTAAGAGCAAGACTGATATGTTTTCTACACCTAAATTTTCCAGATTAGTTTGTGCCATTACGTGCCCTTTAATTTCAGGAGGGGCAGCATTAAGATTAGCTTCTCGCTTTGTTGCCGAATGAGGTGGCGTATAAAAATGGTTGTAAACGACCGGTTCACCATTGGTAAATCCCGCATCGTCATCCAACTCTTGCGGGCCTCCTGAATCTGTTTGAATACGCGTACCGACTATTGGTCCAAAATAAGGTTCATAGTTATATAACGTCTGCTCTGCATTGTGCCCCGGGTCATCTGAACGAGTAGATAAATAGAAGTAATAAGGACTTTGATTTTTGCCGTCGGTATTTTCCCAATGTTCTACCAAATGCTGAATTGTGATAGAACCTTTGCTGGCAATTCCTTCAAAAACAACTTTAAATTTGCCTATATTATTTTCAAAAGTTTTGTCGTGTACATTTCCTTCTGAAAGAAGTACGGCAGGATGTTCATTGTTTATTCTTTGCATATCGCGCAGTACTTTAACATACACATTGGGAATAGTATCACCTCCTGCGATTGCTTTGGGTTTTACATCATGCTGATTATGGAAATAGTGTTGTCCATCTTCTGTTTGTTGTCCATTTGTATTATTGTAGTTATCAAATGCATCATAAGAGGATTTAACCAAAAGATTCATCTCAAAATCTTTAATAAGTGCCACTTGATAAGGAATGGTCAGTTGGTCTGCCGGTCGTGCAAAGATGTCGATATCCGGACTGCAAAATTTTTGGTTTTCAACCTCTATTTTTAAACTGACAATACCATCATAATTGGCTAAACTGGGACGCGTTCCTTTGCTAACGGCAATCACCGGACCTGTAAAAAAATCTGTCCTAAAATCAAACTGATAATTTCCTTGTTGATCAGTTGTCGTTACGTCTAAAACTTTGTTAAGAATGGCAAACACCCTGCTTGAATTGATAAGGTTTCCTTCTAGATCATAAAAATTGTAATCGGTAATACCATTTAGACGACCGGCTCTATAAAAGCCGTCACTGTTCTTGAGACGAAATCTGGCAACCAGTCTTATTTGTGTATTTGCCAAGGGTTTGCCCCCGCCGGTATCTACGACATCGGCGTTAATGGTACCCGTTCCCATTGGAGGTGAGAGATTAATATTTACGGTTTGTTGTCCATGATACTGTGAAAAACCAAAATTACTAGCATATCCAACACTATATTGGTTAAGGTTGGCACCGGCTTTTTGTTGCTGTTGATTATAACTTATCCCTTCAAATGTTTGATCGGATGTGTTATGTTGTTTCTTTTTAACATATTTTTTTCCAGCACTTTCCATTGACTCCACACTACCACCGGCACTGTCAATATGCGCATTTGATGCCAATTTATACAAAAGTTTTCCTTGAATCTTTGTGCTTGGAATAATCTGAAAATCATCTAAATAGCTTTGTAAATCACCATCTATTGTTTGTGCCAACTGATTATTCACCGGCAGGCCTATTTGTATTGGTTCTTTGGATTTGTAATGAAACCAGCAGATTTCACTTGTACCGTTGTTGTTAAATAAAACATTCCCACTAGGATCATAAGCTTGTACCAAAAAAGCATAATTATGCCCCTCGATAAGATGCGGGTCAGCCGGTCCTACCAAAGTTTGCGGAATCATTAAATCTTCCTTATCTATAAAATAATTGTTTGGGTTGGCCGATGCAAATGCATCATAGGGATTTCGATTGTCCGGTTGCATTTCGACCATGATAAAACGATATCTCACGTCAGGGCTAGCCCCCATAGCATTTGTCCAAGAAAATAAAATATTCTGTGGCATTCCCGCAGTTATACTGTCTGCACATACCGGATGTAAAATAACCGGCGGATCGACAAATTGAATGCTGAAATTATTGGAACAAGCATTCTGCTCATTTGACAAAAGTGTATCGGTATTATAGTCAAATACCTTAAAACAAAATTGATAGTTACCTTCGGGCAAACCACCCATTTTTAGTAATTCTTGCTTAGAAGTACCTGTAAATATTAGATGATTTTCTGAAAAAACATCCGATATATTTGATTGGTTTAAGGTAAAGGGAATACCCGGTTGTAAAGTGATAGACATTGGCGGTTTGTACAATGGATCTGTTTCGATGAGCAAAGCATTATCACCTAATAATCTACCTTGAATATAAACCTGCAACTGACGTGAGGTAGCATTGGTAAAGGATACTACCAACTTGTCAGGATGGTCTATATAATAAGAAAAATCAGTTGAATAAGGAGGTAAAACGGCTGCGGTAACTATAACCGAATTTTGCTGCCCTTGCGCAATGAAGCCCAGCAAAAAAAATAGAATGATGAGGCCTTTTTGTAATGTTTTCATAACTATTCGTATTTATTTAAAAATTATATACATAACTCAAATTACCAAACTGTTCTGTATTTGAGCTGTGATCACTTGGATTGTCACTTATAATCATATTGACTTTTAGTCGAATTTGGTGATGTTTACCAACTTTAGTTCTAATATTTAAACTTGGACTCAGCACATTATATTTCGATGATATATTTTCTGATTGCGTATAAGTTGCCGATAAGCCCAAGGACATTTTGTTCTTCATAATAGACTTATTAGCACCAAAAGAATAACTTAAATTGGTACTGTTACCCAGTTGCATTTCGACCTTGTTATAAGCCGCACTGGTCGTCAATGAGAGTGCATAAGACGACAAACTGACGCTATAAGACAACACGCTATTGTCTGTCGTAAAACTGTTGTTAAAACGAGATTCCGTATTCTTATCCGTTAGATCCATTTTTGTATAGACTACCGAGATAAAGTGCGAAATCTTTTTGTTTTTGCTCATCATTAAAACATGTGGCATAACCATAAAAGTACCGTTGGTCTGATACAGCTTGACAGAATCGGCAATCTGAATACGTCCCGGCGACTGATTAATGCTATAATTGGAATAATTGATATTTACCCCAAACTTGTTAGAAGGATCATATGAAATCATAGCGGAACCAATCGTCTTGTGGGTCGTCGCATTGCGTGCAACTTTTAGATTATTACGTTCCAAACCGATGCTTCCCGAAAATCTCAATTTTTGTTTGGCTGCTTTAAAACCAAGTTGGCCGGTTATGTTTTCCAAATCGTTATTGAGAAAATAACTTCCCATTGATTGGTAATTTGGGTCGATACGCCGATATGCCAAACCAAGTTTTAATCCTTTTTTATTCTTATATTCTATTTTACTGTTTACGGCAAGGCTTCCTTTTGTTGAAGCGTTTAAAGGAATAATTTTTTTGATATTTTGAGGCACATCAAACTGAACAGCTGAATTTTGATTTTCGGTATAAATACTGTATGCAGATTCTACTTCAAATAAAACTTCGGGCGTGAGCGCAATCTTAGAATGTATGCCGGCAACGACATTAGCTGCCGGAAAATTTCCCTTTTGATAGGCAATCTGTCCCAAAGAAAGAGAATCATCTGCCGCACGCAAAACAATAAAATCAAAATAAGAATTTGGGTCTCCATAACCTATTTTAAAACTCATCATCTTTCTGGAATAATTTGACAAAGTATCGTTTATAGGATTGTTGACATTAATCGCTTGATTTGTTTTTTGTTGCAATTTTCCATAAATAAAACCCAAGCGAAGTTTTTTGGGATTCAATTCCATACCAACCCCAAAAACAGTATGTCCACCTAAAATATATTTACCATAATTTATATTTCTGTAGCCCAAATGCAGTTTAGCCCATTTATACTTTGGCGAGAGTCCAAATTGGTTAAAGGGCTGCCTAAAACTCTTGTTTTGATCGCTGTACGTGAAAGAAAAAGGAAGTATCAATCCTTTTAAATTCAAATTAAAACTACCTGAAACAACACCGGCAAATGGAACGCGCCGCGGGGTTAAACCAACTGCATTGTAGTAAGTCCCCGAAGAAGAAATGTTTCCGGTAAAACTTGTTTTATTTTGCTTGAAATGCGTCAGGTCCTGTGCACTTATAAACTGAAAACTTAGAAGAGACAATATTATACTCAAAAATATCTTTTTCATATTTTTTATTGTTTTGAACTATTGGTACTTCAAAATTACAACATATTGGTTCTCAATGTCAAAAAAATTGACGAACGGTCGATATGAGTTTACGAACGACACGTTTTAAGGCATGAACGGTAAAATTCAATCCTCAATAAATGATATTTTTTTACAAAAAGGCGTCCATTTACTTTTTTTGACAAGCACTATCTTCTTATCAGATAAAAAATCTTATCTTAGCTCAAAAATTTATACGATATGAATGGTCTTCTAAACAAACTCATATTATTTCTCGTCATAGCAATGGGTTATCATAGTTTTGCGCAAGAAAAATGGACGGTAGCCAAACAAGCGGAATTG
>JANTGO010000048.1 GCA_024763015.1 Flavobacteriaceae bacterium | reverse complement strand
GTACAATATTTATAGATAGGTTTTGCATATCATTTATCGGAATTTTACGAATCAACTGCCCCTGAATATTTCGTATTTCAATAGATTGCATCGGTTTATTCCAATTTATATGCAATAAATTAGCAGAAGGATTTGGGTAAACCTGAACATTTGCCCAATTGTCTTTTTCAATATGATTGGCAACATCTTTTTGCGCTACAAATTCATAAATAACATCGGCAGTTTGATCCCCAAAATCACTTTTAAACATTACCAAATCGCCATCAGGATTGGGGACAGGCATGGGTGATTTTAAGTAAGATGATGACGTGCTAAAATGATGAGCAAAATGCTCTACCAAGCCGGAATTATCCAATTTAAAAGCTACAATCTGACCGGAATGCGAAGCATAATCTTGACTGACATAAGCCCATCCGGGACGGTTTAAATTGCGACAAGAAATATGGCCTTCACTGTTAAAATCTGCATGATTAGTCAGCACAACTCGTTGCATTCTATCTAAATAATACATATTCACCGTACCGGTATCTCCCCAAAACTGCACAAAAACTTCTTCGCCATTGGTATCATAACCAAAATCGCCATGATTGCCATATTCGGCTATACGCCTTTGAAACTGCATGGTAGTGCTGTCAAAAATCTCAAGGCCGTAATGTCCATTAAAAGGATTTACATCGGAGGTTGTGTTATGATTCCACATAATACCAACATAGTCACCGGATTGTGAAACAGACACCCAATCAACATATTCCGGAACATCACCATTGCCCCAAGCGCCTGCAAATGTTTGTCTAACACTTACGACATTTTGTTGCAAATCATAAATAATTACATCCATATCGACCCCTTGTTTGCCCACAAAGGCGACAAAATGATCATTTTTATCGATGTTTCCTTCTCCCGGACCTAATTTAACATATTCATAATCAACACCATTTGCATCCGTGATATGCCCTAGTAATGTTACTTGATCATTGGCTACCGAATACGACTTAATATCGCCATTTTCTTTAAAACCATAAAGCTTGTCCGGATTGGTATTTGACCAATATGTTGGGTACAGCTGACTACCGGGCAAGTCTCTTATTTTTTGATTCGTTGTATAATTATAAATAGCAAGACTGTAAAATTTATAAATACTACTATTGGTGTTCCAAGGCTGTACTTTTGAATATTCATGATGCGGATACCAATCCCACGCTACTACATAGTCTGATATTCTCGTAATTTTGATAGGCGAGGGCAAAGAGTTATCTGTTACCGAAGCATTCAAGGCAGGCAAAGCAGGCGTTAGAGCTGAAATACTTTGATAATTTACATCATCCGGAAATTGTGCTTGCGCATTATATATTAAGAATGCAAAAAAACATAGAAAGGTCTTTTTCATCCTTTTACAAACTCTTAAAGAAATCGTACAACAAACGAACACCAAATCCGGTTCCGCCTTTGCCCTTGTAATCCTCAGGCGCTTCAAGGAATGCGGGGCCTGCAATATCTATATGGATATAAGGATACTTAGCAAAATGTTCTAAAAATTTACCTGCTGTAATCATGCCGGCATTGCTACTACCAATATTTTTCATATCGGCAATATCCGATTTTAATTCGTCCATCCATTCATCCCAAAAAGGAAATTGCACCACACGTTCGTGGGTTTTGTTTCCCGATTTTTCCAATTGCTTTATATACTTTTGAGGCGCATTACCCATCACAATAGCAGCCTTTGTACCAATAGCTCTTACTGCGGCACCTGTCAAGGTAGCGGCATCTATAATCAATTCAGGTTTATATCGATTGGCATAGGCAATGGCATCGGCTAAAATCATTCTGCCTTCGGCATCGGTATTGAGCACTTCTACGGTGGTTCCATCAAACATTGTAATAACATCTCCGGGGGCATAAGCTGTTTTTCCGGGTCTGTTGTCTGTTGAAGGAATCAATGCGATAATATGAATCGGCAATTTATTCTTTGCCACGGCATCCATCGTTGCAGCCATCATTGCGGCACCACCCATATCGCTCTTCATTAAATCCATCGAATGTGGCGTCGGTTTCAAACTCAAACCACCTGTATCATAAACTACTCCTTTTCCTACTAAAACGTAAGGTTTTTTGTTTTTAGCATTTTTGGGTTTCCACTCCATAATGGTAAAAGTCGGCGGAATTTCCGAGCCCTTGTTGACAGCCAACAAACCACCCATTTGAAGTTCTTCAATATCTTTTTTGTGAAGCGTTTTGATTTTTAGTCCGTCATCTACCCGTTTTTTTCTAATCTCCATTGCCAAACGTTCTGCATCGAGATAGGAAACCGGTTCGTTGACCAATGTTCTAGCCCAAAGGGTGGATTCTATAACATTTTTCATTTCCTTAATTTTGGGTTGCAAAATACCGGCAACTAGGACTGATTTTAACTTGTTTTTCTTATTATCCTTATCGGTAAAATATTTTAAGAATTGATAATCAGATAGATAAATACCTTCTAAAAAAGCCAATATTTTTTCGTCATTTGCCCCATGAACGGCAATTTCTTCTTCATTTTTTACTTCCGTGTGAATTTTATGTGCAAATTTTCTGATTTGTTCTAAATCGGCATTTTTTACGTTCACCACATACATATAATGTTTGGGCGTTTTTACCATTTGAATTTCCTCTTTGTCAAAGTTCTCTTTCATAAAGGGCATCACTTTGTCACAAGGCAAGAATTTTACATCGGTTTTTTTTTCTGCTAAAACAATGACATTTTTAGCATCTGCTACTGATTTTACTGCTTTTATTTTCATGTGTTTATATTTTTATTTTTTTATTGGTAACACATGAAACCACCATAATCGTTTCCTTGTGTGTAAAGAGAATTATACATGGTGGTTTCATATATATATAATTTTATAGTATTTTACATTTTATTTATAATTGGTAAAAATAAGGAATTATTTATTATCTTTATCATCTCTTATAATACAATTAACTTTTTTTTAATGAAAAGCCCTTCTACAATTTACGACTATGTTATTATTGGCTCCGGTTTTGGCGGCTCAGTTTCCGCTTTGAGACTTGCTGAGAAAGGCTATAAAGTATTGGTCATCGAAAAGGGGAAATGGAAAAAAGCACAAGATTTTTCCAAAACCAATTGGAATTTGCCAAAATGGATGTGGCTCCCTGCCTTAGGTTGGCACGGCATCTTTAAGATGACATTTTTTAGGCATTTATCCGTCATCAGCGGAGTTGGTGTCGGTGGCGGTTCACTGGTCTATGCCAATACGCTACCCAAACCCAAAAAGGTTTTTTTTAACACCGGCTCTTGGAAAGGTCTATTAGAATGGGAAAAGGATTTGTTGCCACACTACCAAACAGCCTATAAAATGTTAGGAGCAACTGAAAATCCTAAATTCTTTGATGCGGATCTCATTTTAAAGGAAATTTCTCAAAATAAGGTATTTGAACCCACCAAAGTCGCCGTATTTTTTGGTGAACCCGAGAAAACTGTTTCGGATCCTTTTTTCGACGGTAAAGGACCGGACAGGGCAGGATGTAATTTTTGCGGACAATGTATGACCGGCTGCCCACACAATGCCAAAAATACTTTGGACAAGAATTATCTTTATTTGGCACAGCAAAAAAATGCCGAAATCTTGGCAGAACACTTTGTAACCGACGTCATCCCACAAGACGACGAAACCTACATTGTTGAATACCGAAAAACCGGAAAATATTTTAGCAAGAAAAAACAAGTACGAACCAAAGGAATTATTTTTGCGGGTGGCGTACTAGGAACGGTCCCGCTCTTGCTGAAACTAAAAAAAGGCAATATGCCCAACTTAAGCGATATGGTTGGCAAAGATGTTAGAAGCAACAATGAAGCGCTTATTTTTGTTACAACCCCCGATAAAAATATCGATATGAGCAAAGGCATAGCCATCGGTTCCATTTTAAATACATCAAAACACAGCCACTTAGAACCGGTTCGCTACGGAAACGGTTCCGGTTTTTGGCGGATTGGTGTTTTGCCCTTGGTTACCGAAAAATTTTGGCTCAAAAGACTCGGAAAACTACTATGGCAACTCGTTTCCGAACCTTTGCAGTGGCTAAAAATTTACAGTATTAGTAATTTTTCTAAACATACCGCCGTCCTTTTATATATGGAAAGTTTGGAAGGAAAATTACAACTAAAGAAAAACCTGTTTAACGTCAACACAAAAATACAAGATGGCAAAGCCCCAAGTGCTTTTATACCAAATGCACACAAACTGGCGAGAGAGTATGCAAAAAAAATAAACGGCAAGCCGATGTCTTTTGTGCTCGAAAATCTATCGGGTATTCCTTCTACTGCACATATATTAGGTGGTGCCGTCATCGGGAAAGATAAAAACTTGGGTGTTATCGACACCAATCATCAAGTATTCGGTTACAAAAACGTGTATGTTTGCGATGGATCAGCCATTTCGGCAAATCCCGGTGTAAACCCTGCCTTGACGATTACTGCCATGACAGAACGGGCTATGAGTTTGGTAGAAAAGAAGTCAAAAATTTAAAATTACCACATCCGTTTTCCGCACTTTCTATATTACATAGTACAACTAAATAAAATTTAAATAAACAAGCATCTTATTTAAAAAACGTTTGTCTCTAATATAATTTTCTATTGGTTTATTAAATACTATTCAAAGCCTATTTTATTAAACTCTTACTTTTTTACTCACTATTATTTATTATTTTTTTAAGTGTTCGTGAATCTCCGATTTGCATCGACCAAAAAAGTAACAAAAAAGTTTCGTATGCCGTGGCTAACCGCAATGGTTTGTATTTAGAGAATATTATTTGTCGATTTTGTTAAATTACACTTTGTTAGGTAGCTTATTTTATATTTAGGTGTCATTAAGCGGAAAAAAGAAAAAAGTATCTAAGCCATAAAATTCAACATAAATGAAACAAAAAAAAGAAATATTTCATTAATTTTTAAGGTGTTATTTTATTGTTGTAGTTTCTTTGACCATTTTTTAACTATTATTCAAATTTTTCGGGTTATAATAGCTTTAGAGCCAATTTAATCGCCATTAAAAGCAAAATCACTGCCAATATTTTTTTTATGGTATGTGGTTTCAAATTTTTATGCATAAACATCGTGCCCAAGCTTGCGCCGATAACACCGGCAAATGAAACCACAATTAAAATTTTCCAGTCAACCGTTCCCATTGCCCAATAGGTTAGAAAGGCAGAAAAAGAAGAAAAAGGAACCACAAAAGCAGTAATAGCTGTGATTTTTTTGGGATGAAAACCCAACATCAACATCAAGGGCGAAATAATGGTGCCGCCACCAATACCCAACAAACCGGAAAGCAAGCCGGCAAAAGACCCCAGCAAGGTTAATTTCACATAGGGAATATCATTTCTATAATGCTCGTGCTGTTTCTTTTTATGAAACAAAAACATAGAACCGGAAAACAACAAAAAGGCGATAAATAATATGAGAACCACACGAGTCGAAATAAATTTTGACAAATAAGCACCCAAAATAGCCCACAAAAATGAAGAAATAATAATGGGAATACCCATCACAAAATCCAAGCGTTTGTGTTTAATATTGCTTACACTGGCACCCACCAAGCTAATCGTATTGTTAAACAAACCAATGGGTTTGGCTGCGTTAACCGGAATACCCAAAGATATCAATATAGGCACCAAAATAACAGCGGAACCTACGCCTCCCAAAGAAAAAATAAAGGAGGCAATCAAAGCGATAAAGAAAAGTAAAATCAGCATTATTAAGATACTTCAAATACAAAAAAGTACATATAAACTATATACAGTGACAGATAGATAAAACCTTTTGCCCAACTAATTACGTTGCGCTTGGGTAGCATTGCCAAAGGAATAATTAGAGCCGAAATACCAAGCATCCATAGAATATCTACATCGATCAAACGGACATCTGTAATATGAATAGGTTTAATCATTGCCGTCAATCCTAAGACCGAACCTATATTAAAAATATTAGAGCCTACCAGATTACCAAAAGACAAATCTTTTTCCTTTTTAAGGGCAGAAATAATAGAAGCTGCCAATTCCGGTATGCTGGTTCCGATAGCTACAGCACTTACACTAATAACACTTTCGCTAACACCCACTTGTTTTGCCAGCAAGATCGCACCCATAACCAACAAATCGGCGCCATACCACAAAGCCACACCGCCAATGATCAGCCAAAGCAGTATTTTAAGCATATTGGTTTGTTCGGTGCTGTCATCAATCCCTTCTAATTCATCTAAATCTATTTCCCCCGACTTGGAAGCGTATCGCATTAAAACAATGATAAAAACTACCAAAAAGATAAATAAAATCAATCCTTCTGTAAAACTCAATGTCATATCGTTGTGCAGAAACCAATACAACAAGCCCGACAAAATAAGCATCGCGGGAATATTAAGAACATATGAGATGCGCTTGATTAAAATAGGTGTCAAAATAGCTGTAGCCCCCAATACCAAAGCAATATTTGCGATGTTGGATCCCACAACATTTCCTATAGACATCTCGGGGTGCCCTTCAACTGCGGCATTTAAACTCACCAATAATTCGGGCAACGAAGTGGCAAAAGACACTACTGTCATCCCGATAACTATTTTGGAAATATGAAATTTTAAGGATAAAGCAACTGATGATTTTACCAGAAACTCTCCTCCTATTACCAGCAACACCAAACCTGCTAATACATAAAATAATGACATATATAAGATTTTATTTTGGGCAAAAATACAATTTTTTTAAAACAAGCAACCTATTTAGAACTATCAAGGCAAACGCATACTTTGATATAGAAAATAATATTATTTTTTTCATCATTTGCAAACCATACATGACATTGCATTGTAGAGACGTTGCATGCAACGTCTCTACACACAAATATCCCCATATATTGTACAGACACAATACATTGCGTCTCTACACATACACCAGATGTGAAATTATTACGCAGTATTTGTTGAAAATACTAAATATTAAGATTTTTTTGATTTCGTTTTGTGCTGTTTAGATGATTTTTCTAATTTCAACTTATCATATTTCCTATTGCGGTGCCACCACATAAAGGGTGCTAGTACCGTAATACCTATCAAAACAGAAAAAACGCCATATAAAATGTCTCGCTGCGTAAAGGTAAGATTCCAAGCAAAAACTTTTGAAAACACAACTACAAAAATACCATAGGTAATTCCGGTGATAATTGAAAACTTCACAATGCCTTTGGCACGCTGTTTTTCCCAATATTCCATAAAACGCTTATCTCTATCGGTCATAAATTTAATTTTGGTCAAAAATAAGCATAAAAATCGAAAATAGTCTTGTAGTAATACTGAAATTCATCTCAGTAGAATTTTGTATTTTAGCCACAAATTACAAAAAATTGCAAAAAGCGTTTCAACATATTGCCAAAACATTGGGTCAAAAAAAATTATTACTGGCTATTTCCGGAGGGATTGACTCCGTTGTATTAGCGCATTTATGCTTGCAAAACAAGCTTAATTTTGAACTAGCGCATTGCAATTTCAAACTTCGAGGACAAGAAAGCGATGACGATCAAGCATTTGTAAGTCGTCTAGCAGATGATTGGAAAATTCCCTTACACATTAAGGTTTGTGATGTAACGAACGCAACAGAACAAAACACACAAATAGCAGCGCGAATCGCTCGCTATGAATGGTTTTTAGCATTCAAAGCTAAGCATCAATTTGACTATATTCTCACGGCACACCACCTCGACGACAGCATTGAAACTTTCTTTATCAACCTCTTACGATCCTCCGGAATCAAAGGGCTGACCGGTATACCCGAAAATGAAACCTATCTGCGTCCCTTGCTGAATGCTACACGTGAAGATATTGAAAAATATGCACAAAAAAACCATTTGACTTGGCGTGAAGACAGTAGCAATACTTCGAACAAATATTTACGAAACAAAATCAGACATCAGGTTATTCCGGCTTTTACAGACATCCAGCCAAATTTTAAAACGGCTATGCAAAAAAGTATGCAGTACCTTGGTCAAACAAAAAATATACTGGATAAATGGCTAGTAGAATCTGAAAAAATGCTGGTCAAAAAAGTTGATAAAAATTGGCATATCGATATCGAAAAACTAGAAAAACTAGACGAAAAAGAATTATTTCTACATGAATACCTATCCAATTTCGGATTTAAGGACAAACCGGCAATCAATAATCTGTTAACAGCTCAGTCAGGCAAGACAATATTTTCACCAAAACACCGTTTGACAAAACATCAAAATGAATTGATTATCAGTCAAGCAATAAAAAAACAAAAAACTAGATTTGAAATCCCCGCCTTTACAAAAGACATAAGTGTTCCCATAAATTTGGATTTCCGTTTTTTGGAAAAGGATCATATCGCTATGAATCAAATAAAAAATGCGCAAAAAAATGAAATTTATATCGATGCAGAGAAACTAAATTTTCCGCTTGTTTTAAGAAAATGGGAAGCAGGAGATTATTTTTATCCATTGGGAATGAAAGGAAAAAAGAAATTGAGCGACTATTTTAAAGACTTAAAGATTTCGACTTTTGAAAAAGAAAAAATTTGGTTACTTTGCAGCCAGAATAATATTGTTTGGATAATTGGTCATCGGCCGGATAATCGTTATAAAATAACAGATCATTCAAAGAATATTTTACATATAAAGTTCAAAGCGTAAATTATTAAATAAAGAATTTTATTTTTAAAACACGATACAAATGAAAAGATATAATATGAAAAAAATTTGGTTATTAATCATACTGATGCCGCTTCTTAGCTTTGCGCAATTTGGTGGTGATAACATTTTACAACCCCTTACTTGGAAAACATCTATCGAAAAAACCGGAGCAGATACCTATAATCTTATATTTGAAGCTGATATTGAAAAAGATTGGCATTTGTATTCACAATTCAACGATCCAATGGGTTCCTTACCCATAGAATTTGAATGGAAAAATGCCAAAAATAATTACGAAGTGATAGGCAAAGCCAAGGAAATCGGCACGCACAAACTATACAACAAAACCTTTAAGGTAACCGAAACGCTTTTTAGCAATCACGCCAAACTAATTCAACCGATAAAACTGATAAACAAGAATTTAAAAACAATAAATGTTGTGTTGACCGGTCAAGCTTGTAAAGAAGCTTGTATTCAAGTAGAAGAAAAATTTAGCTTCGATTTATCCAAAGCAAAAGAAGTCACAGTACAAGTCGCAAAAAAATCAACCGACAACACAAAAACCGATACGCCGGTAAAAAAAAACAATGAAGCGATAAAACTAAACGATCCTAAAAAGGAAAGCACAAAAACGGAAACAAAGCCTCAAAAAAACCAAATTATCAAAAAAGACATCACCGAAAACGGAAAATTTGTAGATGTTCAACAACCTATCAGCAAGGAAAAAAGAGAAAAGATCAGAGAAAAGAACAATGCCAAAAAACTTCAAAGCGCTACACCCAAAGGTCTTTGGAATGTTTTCTGGTTTGCATTTATTGCAGGATTACTAGTGTTGTTAACACCTTGTATTTTCCCGATGATTCCGCTAACCATTAGTTTTTTTACCAAACATAGCGAGAAATCATCAAAAGGAAAAATGGACGCTTTTGTTTACGCTATTTCCATTATTTTAATCTATGTGCTGTTCTCACTCCCCTTTCATTTATTTAAGGCAGATTCCAGCTTTTTAAATCAAATTGCAACCAATACCTACGTAAATCTATTCTTTTTTATAATTTTTATGCTTTTTGCCCTTAATCTTTTTGGCGTCGAAAAACTTGATCCTACTCGAATATTCCCTAGTTCTTGGGTAAATTCTGCCGATACTAAAGCAAATAAAGGCGGCATTTTAGCCGGTTTTTTTATGGCACTCACGCTTGTTATCGTATCCTTTTCATGTACCGGACCTGCACTTGGGCTCTTATTAGGCAATACTTTAACCTCACCCGATGGTCCTATGAGATTAAGCATTGCTATGTTTGGCTTTGGCTTGGGAATGGCGTTGCCATTCGGCTTGTTTGCCCTCTTCCCTTCTCTACTCAAAAAACTGCCGCAATCTGGTTCTTGGCTCAATTCCGTTAAAGTCGTTTTTGGATTTATCGAATTGGCATTTGCCTTTAAATTCTTATCAAATGCAGACTTAACCAATCAATGGCACTTCTTGCATAGGGAAATGTTTTATGCCATTTGGATTGCTATTGCTATCAGTATGAGCATGTATTTATTTGGCAAAATCAGATTCTCACACGATGCGCCTGTCGAAAGAATTGGTGTTTTTAGATTTTTTCTAGGACTATCATCCTTGGTTTTCGGCATTTATTTATTGCCCGGACTTTGGGGCGCACCTACTAATATCATTAGTGGATTTCCGCCACCCTCTAAATATGCAGAATCACCATTTGGCGTTGGATATACCAAACATAACACGCAAGGCAGCAAAGAAATCCTACCCGAAGGTGCAGAATTTGGTCACAATAACCTTATTATCTTTAAAAACGATTATGACAAAGCCCTCGCTTATGCCAAAAAAATGCACAAACCGCTCTTACTTGATTTTACCGGTTGGAATTGTCAAAACTGTCGTTCTATGGAAGAAAACGTTTGGAGCAAAGCTGAAATTTCATCCTTAATGCACGATAATTTTGTTATTGCCTCATTATACGTGGACGACAAAAGAGATTTGCCAAAAAGCGAAAAATACATTTCGGAATACACCGGTGATAGTGTAACAACAATCGGTAAAAAATGGACTGAATTAGAGACTTTTAAGTATAAAAGCAACAGCCAACCCTTCTATATCATCTTGGACAATAATGAAAACATCATGAATACGCCCGTAGGAAATACACCGGATGTAGCAGCATATCATCAATGGTTAAAAGAAGGACTTGATCAATTTAATAAAAAATAAAAACTAACAGAATGTTTTCAATATTATTATTGTATATTTGAGGGAACTAAAAAAATAACTTATGAAACCTCCATGTATAATTCTCTTAACGCACAAAGATTTGATTATGGTGGTTCCATGTGTTAGCAATAAAAAAACAAAATTATAAACACATGAATAAATTCACTTATTTATTAGGCATCGCGGCCTTCTCATTGATTATGTTTTCTTGTAGCGGCGGCAGTAGTCCAAAAGCCGTGGCACAAGATTTTATGGAAGCATTGGCAAAACAAGATTTCAAAACAGCTAAAGAACTGGGAACCAATCGAACCAAAGGTTTTATTTCTATGTTGGAAGGCATGATGCAAATGATGCCCGAAAAAGAAAAAAAGGAAAACAAGTCTTTTAACGACCTCAAAGATATAAAATGGGGAGAAACCAAGATAGATAACGATAAAGCTGTTGTGTATTATGGCAATGGTGAAGGACAACAAGAAAAAGTAAATCTTAAAAAGGTCGATGGAAAATGGAAAGTCGATATGAAAAAAGATATGTAAATATTCCTTTAATTGATATTTAAAAAGTCGGATATATTCCGGCTTTTTTAGTGAAAAATTATGACAAAACGAATTAGTTTTATTTTATTGATTATCAGCGTATTATTAACGTTTACGACTATTTTATATGTGCATCGATACAATACAAATACCCAACAACAAGAACGCCAATCCACTTATATTTTTTCGTCTAAAACCAAGCAAAAAATACATGATGGCGATATAATACTAAGAAAAGGTTTCGGGTGGGTATCGGATAAAATCGCTTCGCATCTAAATGAAAAATTTGATATTTCACACTGCGGCATTATTCGCAAAAAAGGAAATGCCTTACAGGTTCTTCATGCTGAATCATCTTCCATTTTGTCAAATGAAGGGGTACAACTTCAAAATTTGGATGATTTTACAAAAGCATCCCAAAAAAACAGTATTATCGTTTTGCGTTTAAAAGATATCACACCTGATCAAATCAAAAAAATAGACGATTTAATTGATTTTTATGCCAAAAAAGCCACGCCCTTTGACTATAAATTTGATGCAAATGACAGCACCAAAATATTTTGCACGGAACTCGTCCATAATATTTACAAAAATGCAACGCAAACCCATCTTTTTGTCGACGAAAACAATGAAATCAACTTATTACAATTCAATAGTTTACACAAAAACAAGTATATAAAAACGATTATAAATCAGCAATTGACCAACAAATAATCATTTTAAAATAGCAGACTTGATAAACCTCAATAAATCACTACCTTTGCAAAAAATATAATAAGCCTATGTCTAATATTGTAGCCATTGTCGGAAGACCCAATGTAGGAAAGTCTCAGTTGTTTAACCGTCTAACCGGGCAACGCCATGCTATAGTCGATGATGAGAGCGGCGTAACGCGTGACCGTCATTACGGGAAATCAGAATGGAACGGTAAGGAGTTTACACTGATTGACACAGGTGGATACATCAAAGGATCCGACGATATTTTTGAATCTGAAATTCGCAAGCAAGTCGAACTCGCCATTGACGAAGCCGACGCCATACTTTTTGTTGTAGATGTGGAAGAAGGTATTACCGTATTGGATAAGGAAGTCGCCAATTTGCTTAGAAAAACAAAAAAACCGGCATTTTTAACGGTAAATAAAGTTGACAATTCCATGCGACAAACAGACGCTTTGGAATTTTATAATTTAGGATTGGGAGAAGTGTATTCTATTTCTGCCATAAACGGAAGTGGCACCGGCGAACTTTTAGATGATTTGGTCAAAACACTTCCTGAAATTGAAGAAATTGAAGAAGAAGGTCACGATATTCCAAGGTTTACGGTAGTCGGCAGACCTAATGCCGGAAAATCAACCCTGATAAATGCCCTGTTGGGTGAAGATAGAAACATCGTAACTGATATTGCCGGCACGACACGAGACACCGTTGCCACACGTTACAACAAATTTAAGCAAGAATTTGATTTAATAGACACAGCCGGTATTCGTCGCAAAGCAAAAGTTAAGGAAGATATCGAGTTTTATTCCGTTATGCGTGCCATTCGTGCCATCGAGTATTCCGATATCGTTTACCTGGTAGTCGATGCAACCCGTGGTTTTGAAAGTCAGGATCAAAAAATATTTGACTTGGCTAAAAAAAACAACAAAGGAATTATTATTTTAGTCAATAAATGGGACTTAGTCGAAAAAGAAACCAATACGTCAAAAGCTTTTGTCGAGCATATTCAAAAAGAAATTGCCCCTTTTAAGGATGTCCCGATTCTTTTTATTTCTGCGCTTAACAAACAACGAATTTTTAAAGCCATTGAAGAAGGTATCAAAGTGTATGATAATCGTAAACAAAAAATTAAAACCAGTAAACTGAACGAAATAATGTTGCCTATTGTACAGCAAACCCCTCCTCCTGCTTACAAAGGAAAATACATCAAAATTAAGTTTATCACCCAATTACCCACACATAGCCCAAAATTTGCACTTTTTGCCAATTTGCCACAATATGTAAAAGAACCCTATAAAAGATTTATAGAAAACCAATTACGAGAACATTTCGACTTTACCGGTGTGCCTATAGAAATCTATTTTAGAAAAAAATAATTTCACTTAATAATCATGTCTGTAACAGATCTTTACTTAATAATTGTCGGAATGGCTGTCGGGTTTATCAACACGATTGCCGGTGGTGGTTCTACCTTAATGTATCCTTTTCTGATTTTTTTAGGATTTCCAATTCACACCGCTATCGGAACAAGCAGGGTTTCTTTTGTAGCCCAAGGTGTTTTTTCGGTTGCCGGTTTTAAAAGCAAAGGCGTTTTTTTGTACCCTTTTAATTTATATGTTGCAATCGCTTCCATGTTTGGTGGTATTATTGGCGCTTGGATTAGTTTACAGGTATCAGAAACCAATCTAAAAAAAGTATTGGCTATCGTGATGGTCATTATTGCCATCATTATCATTTTTCAATCAAAAATAAAATATAAAGAAGTAAGTACCAAACTATATGGCAAACATCTCTGGATTAGTAGTTTTATCTTTTTTGTAATTGGATTATATGGTGGATTTATCCAAGCAGGTACCGGATTTTTAGTCATTATCAGTTTGATGTTATACAACAAATTATCCATTACGCAAGCCAATAGTATCAAAGGATTGGTCGTATTGGTTTTTACCATTCCCGCCTTATCGCTTTATGTGTTTTATGGACATGTCAATTGGCATGCCGGATTATTCCTCGCTATCGGCACCTCTATTGGTGCATGGCTAACCAGCAGATGGTCGGTTAATGTAAACGAAAAATACTTACGCTACATCTTAACAAGTATTATCATTGCACTTGCTATAAAACTTTGGTTTTATACTTAAAAAAATCTGGGCGAACGGATACGCGTGTCATCGACATACATAAAGTCATATCCCAACATGATCTCGTGTGATCCACTGTTATAATGACGCAACTCGGTCATCGTAAAATCATAGG
>JANTGO010000047.1 GCA_024763015.1 Flavobacteriaceae bacterium | reverse complement strand
CAAAAAATACGTATTTTTACCAAAAATTTATTATTTAAAATAAAACTATGAAAAAACAAATTACTTCAAACGATGCACCTGCGCCCATTGGACCCTATAGTCAAGCTATTCAAACCGGTGGCATTATGTTCATTTCCGGACAAATACCGATGAATGCACTCACCAATGAAATTATTACGAATGATATTGAGTTGGCAACGCATTTGGTGATGGAAAACCTCAGAGCCATATTGGCAGAGGCAGATATGAATTTTGGAAATATTGTAAAAACCAGCATTTTTCTAAAAGACATGAATGATTTTGCTACGGTAAACGAAGTTTATGGCGGATACTTTAATGGGAGAACACCTGCTCCTGCTCGTGAAACCCTGCAAGTAGCCAAACTTCCAAAAGATGTACAAGTAGAGATTTCGGCAATTGCCGTTAAATAAAAATATTACACCACCTTATTTTAACTTGTTAAGAAAGAATAAGGTGGTTTTATTTTAGCACAAAAAAGATAAATCTATGAAAATAGCCAAAGCAGAATTTGTAATCAGTAATACCGATGTACGAAAAGCACCTCAGGAAGCCTTACCTGAATATGCCTTTATCGGACGATCAAATGTAGGGAAGTCATCCTTGATAAATATGCTGACACAACAAAAAAAATTGGCTAAAACCTCAGGCACGCCCGGAAAAACCCAACTCATCAATCATTTTAAGATTAATGACAATTGGTTTTTGGTCGATTTACCCGGTTATGGTTATGCCAGAACATCCAAATCTACCAAGAAAAAATTTCAAAAACTTATTACGGATTATTTTGAAAAGCGAAAAAATATGGTCAATGCGTTTGTGTTGGTCGATGTTCGTCATGAACCCCAAAAAGTTGACATGGCCTTTATGCAATGGCTTGGCGAACACAACATTCCTTTCTCTATCGTATTTACCAAAGCAGACAAATTGAGCCATAACGATATTAAAAAAAACACGCTTAAGTATCGCAAAGAGTTTTTAAAAACTTGGGAAAGCATGCCACAATCTTTTATCACTTCTGCCAGTTCTAAGTTAGGTAAAGATGACATTCTCAATTATATCGAAAGCTTGAACGAAATTGTAAAAGATCAAATTATCGACATTATGCACAACAATTCATCAAACTAAAATATCACTTTCTCATGAAAAAAAGCATTTTTATTCTCCTACTGATTTTATTATCTTTTAATGCAAATGCACAGCGCATGTTTTCGCATGATAAATCTTATGATATTTTTTATAATTACACCAATTGGGGTATTCAATTGGATGCTTTGACGTATTTTCCGGCTACATTATCCGGTGATCAGACCAATAGCTATAAAACACAATATGGCGTCGGATGGAAAGCCGGATTGGTTTACAACCTTAATTTTTCCAATCACTTTGCTTTTAGACTTGGCGCTTTAGCAGGACAGGTGCCCGCCTTTAACACCTACTTCATCTTGCAAAAAGACGATATCAAAACAACGGAAAATTATTTCCACCGAAAAGGTGCCAGGTACAGCCCTATAAATTTTTCAATTCCCCTTTTATTTGAATATCGGAATTTTACTATCGACAGATATATTATGAGTTTTGATGCCGGCATTCAGGTAGAACGCACGAGTAGCGCCCTCATAAGTGAAAGTTATAAAAATTTCTACTACGCTTACGTAACCAATCCAGGCAGTTGGGATTTTGACCTTGTGCTTAAAGCCGGTTGGTACTACCAATTTAAACCCGTAATGATGCAAACCAGTCTTGTTTACAAATATAGGTTTAATAACCAATATCAAGGCGCTTATACTTTTTCAAACTTACAAGATATCAATCATAATTCCTTAGGAAAAATAAGCCAAAAAGGCAATTATTTAGGCCTTAGCTTTAATTTTTATTTCAGAAATAACAACCGTGAAGTCGAGAATGGATGTCGAGCCAATACGCAAAGTAGCCAGGTAAAAAAACGACAAAGAGCCCAAGAACGCGCCAAGAGAAAAATACAAAAAAGGAAAGAAAAACGCCAACGAAAAAAAGCAAAAAAAATGCGCAAGAAGTCTAGAAAATGGTGGTTTTGGTAAAAAAACTACTAAGCAACAATATTTGCGCATAAATCTGTAAAATAATTTTTCGGCTCATTTACTTTTATAGTATTCAGTAAAATTGTATTTTTACAAAAAAAATTTGCTATGTTGATTATTGGAATAGCCGGTGGCACCGGAAGCGGCAAAACAACCGTTGTAAATCAGATTGTTAAGGAATTTGCCAACGACGATGTCGGTATTATCTCACAGGATTCATATTACAAAGAAAACAAAAATTTATCCTTAGAGGAACGTGCCAAAATAAATTTTGACCACCCGAGAGCCATTGATTTTGATTTGTTATTCGAACATCTTACAAAACTCAAAAAAGGAGAAACTATTGAACAACCGGTTTATTCCTTTGTACAACACACGCGCACAGGAGACAGCATCCTTACACATCCGCGTAAAGTAATGATTGTAGAAGGCATCTTGATTTTTAATGACAAAAGAATTCGCGACCTATTCGACGTTAAAATATATGTTCATGCCGATTCCGATGAACGACTTATCCGACGGGTTCGTAGGGATATAACCGAAAGAGGCAGAACGATTGACGAAGTATTGGGACGCTACCAATCAACCCTTAAACCTATGCACGAACAATTTATCGAGCCAACCAAAGCTTATGCCGACCTAATCATTCCCAATGACCGCAGAAACAAAGTTGCCATCGATGTAATTGTAAGCCTTATCAGAAATAATATTTAACAAGCTTTAATTATGGATTTGATAGCCAAATATTTAAAAAATAAATTTGCAATTGCATTTGTATTATTTTTGATATGGATTATATTCATCGATCAAAACTCTTTTCAATATTTACATAAATTGGACAAAAAGATATCCGAATTAAAATCAAAAAAAGCTTATTACCAAGTACAAATCAAACAAGAAAAACAAGATCTTAAAGATTTGAGCAACGACCAGAAGTTACAAAAATATGCCCGTGAAAAACTTTTAATGAAGAAAAAAGGCGAAGATATATACATCATTGAAGAAAAAAAATAATAAGTTGATTTTCATATAAATAAATATCAATCTATATGTTTAAGGAATTTAGAAAAATATCATCAAAAGAATGGAAACTAAAAATCCAATCCGATCTTAAAGGTGCCGACTACCAAAGTCTTATCACCCAAACGCCTGAACACATTGATATTAAACCCTTTTACCACGCCGATGATTACATCGCTGTAAAACACCTAGCGCAAAACAATTTTGCCATAGCCCAAGAACTCAAAATTGCAAATGAAAACATTGCACAAAAAATAGCCAAAAAAGCACTCGAACAAGGTGCCGATGTTTTCACCTTTCTCTTTGACAAAAAATTTGATATAGATAATCTAATCCATCATCTCGATTTTGATAAATTAATATTTAAGGCCGACATGTTGGATGTGGATTTTATACTAGAACTCTACGATAAAACAGAAGGAAAAAGCAGCATTCTCATCGACCCGATTGGACACTTTGCCCGCTATGGAAACTGGTTTGAAAATCAAGAAAAAGATTTCGATAAAATACATTCCCTACAACAAAAACTCCCAAAAAATTACACTTTTATCAGCATCAGTGCTGATGTATATAAAAATGCAGGCGCTAACATTACGCAGGAATTGGCGTATGCGCTATCACAGGCCGTAGAATATGCCGAAAATTTTGGGAAAGAAATACTACAACAAATACAAGTCAATTTTGCTATAGGCAGTCATTATTTCTTTGAAATAGCCAAAATTAAAACTTTTAAATTGCTCTGGGAAAGCATCGTCGCAGACTATGAAATTGAAAATCGCTTAAAAATATATGCACAACCGGGCATTAGGAATAAAACCATCTTTGACCCCTACGTCAATATGCTGCGTACGGCTATGGAAATGATGAGCGCTATCTTGGGCGGCGTCGATATTATTGCCAATTATCCTTATGACAAACACTTCAAAAAAACCAATAGCTTTAGTGAAAGAATAGCTCGCAATCAACTGATTATACTCAAAAATGAAGCCCATTTTGACACGGCACTCAACAGTTCCGAAGGCAATTACTATATTGAAAATATCAGTTACCAACTGGGAGAAAAAACACTTGAAATATTTAAACTCATAGAAAAATCAGGCGGATTTTTATCCCAACTATACAAAGGAAAAATTCAAGAAAAAATCAGCAAAAATGCTGCTAAAGAACAAGAAGTCTTTGATAAAGGCGAACGCATACTCGTAGGCACCAACAAGTATATAAATAAAAATGAAGAAGTTGAAAAAATCGATATTTATCCTTTTATGAAAAAACGAAAAGGACAAACATTGGTAACCCCTATTGTTCCCAAAAGACTGGCTGAAAAATTAGAAGAAGAACGCCTCCCAAAAATGAGCAAAACATTTTAACAGCTATGATGTACGCCATTATAGATTTGGAGACAACCGGAGGCTCTACTACAGACGAAGCCATTACCGAAATAGCTATTTATAAATATGATGGCCAGCAAATTGTCGATCAATTTATCAGTTTGGTCAATCCGCAACGACCTATTCAGCCATTTGTCGTTAATCTTACCGGTATTAACAACAAAATGCTTCGACGTGCACCTAAGTTTTACGAAATAGCCAAACGCGTCGTAGAGATTACGGAAGGATGTATCATTGTGGCACACAACGCTGCCTTCGATTACCGCGTTTTACACAAAGAATTTGATCGGCTTGGCTATAATTTTGAACGCCCAAAACTCTGCACCGTAAAACTGAGCAAGGAACTCATTCCCGGACTTCCCTCCTACAGTTTGGGAAAACTCTGCAAATCGATTCATATTCCGGTTTCCAACAGACATCGGGCATCCGGAGATGCTTTGGCTACGGTTAGCTTATTTGAAATAATTTTGAACAAGCAAAGAAATTTGTCCGACCGGATTGAAATGCCCAAAACGCAAAAAATGGAAAACAAATTAGACAAGGATATTGTAAAATTGATAGACGAGCTTCCATCCAAAAAAGGCATATTTTATCTATACAACAAATACGACCAACTTATTTCGGTTAATTTTACCAGAAATATCAAGCTAAAAATAAATAAAATTTTCTTGGCAAGCAATCCCAAATCATTGGATTTGCAGAAACAATTTAGTAAAATAGATTTTGAATTAATCAAAGGAAATCTCATCAGTCGTGTGATCAGTTGGCATTACAAACATCAGTATAATCCGGTTTTTTCACCCTGTACAAAAAAACGATATAAAGAAGCGCACACTTTCTCAAACAACAATATGCTCTTGATTGACAAAGGACATTTTACCGGCGAAAATGCCATTATTTATATTGAAAATCAAAAAGTTATAGGATATGGATTTTTTGAACTGGCTTGGCAAAAACAAGATTTGAATACCTTAAAAAAGAGACTGACGCCTGTTGAAGACCATCCCTATCTGCATAAAATCATTCAAGATTATTTAGACAAATACCAAATTGAAGAAATCATTAGATTGGATCAAAATTAAGGGAAAATTTATGAATAGAATAATAGCCATTGTCGGACCTACGGCATCTGGAAAAACAGCTTTGAGTGTACAATTGGCACAAATGCTTCGCACCGAAATAATTTCTGCTGATTCCAGACAATTCTACAAAGAGATGTCTATTGGAACAGCCGTACCATCTGTAGAAGAACTAACTAGCGCATCCCATCATTTTATACAGCATAAATCTATTTTTGAAAACTATAATGTAGGGGATTTTGAACAAGATTTCCTTTCATTATCCAATAAATTGTTTAAAAAGCACGATAGTATTATTTTGGTCGGTGGTTCGGGATTGTATATAGATGCTGCTTGCAAAGGACTTCATAAATTACCTGAGCGAAACGATGAGATTAGAAATAAATTGCAACTGGATTTAACACAAAACGGCATCGAAAGTTTGCAAAAACAACTAGCCGCACTTGACCCGAAGTATTATCAAAAAGCAGATATTCAAAACCCGCATCGTCTTATTAGAGCTATAGAAATCTTACAACAATCAGAAGGTAAGAAAATGGCAGAACTCTATGGACAAAACACCACTAAAAGAGATTTTGAATGTATCTACATTGGATTAATTACAGATCGAAAAGCCCTGTACAAACGTATTGAAGACCGTGTGGATCTGATGATGCAAGCCGGATTGCTTGAAGAAGCAAAACAACTTTTTCCGCACAAGGATTTCAATGCCTTAAACACCGTTGGATACAAAGAGTTATTTCAATACCTCGATGGCAATTGGGACTTGAATTTTGCCATTTCTGAAATCAAGAAAAACACCAGACGTTTTGCCAAACGCCAACTTACTTGGTTTAGAAAAAACAAAACTATTCATTGGTTTGACATCGATTATGATGTAGCAGAAATCATTAAATTAATTTCTTAATCCTTCATATTAATCTATCCCGTGCATCCATTTTTTTAGAAGCGGATTGAGCAATAAAATTAGCACACCTGCCGTAATAGGGACAATGGTAAAAATCAAAAAGAAAGTTGACAGTCCGTGTTTATCAGCAATTCCGTCAGATGCTTCTGCCATCAGACCTGAAAGTTTATTTGCCAATCCGGTAAAAATATACCAAATACCAAACATAAAACCGGTCATACGCAAAGGCGCCAGCTTGCTGACATAAGACAAACCAACCGGTGAAATTGCCAATTCGCCCATGGTGTGAAGCAAGTAAGCCAACATCAGCCAAATCATACTGACAGCAGCCGTTTTAGCACCAATAGGAATACTTGAAGCTCCCAAAGCCAACATGCCAAAACCAGAACCTAAAAATATAAATCCGATAAAGAATTTTTGGGCAGCAGAAAGTTTAAAGCGCTGCCAAAGCTTAGAATATAAAGGTGCTAAACTAATGATAAAAACCGGATTTAATATTTGAAACCAAGTCGTATCTACAATTGGGCTATCCGAATTGAGTTTGTCATAAACTCTTACAATCACCAAGCCCCAAATGATCATAAAACTAATAGAAGTAAAAAGAATGGTCAAGGGATACTTACGAAAAATTTTGGTCCCCAGTTGATAAATCACATAGGTCAATACCAACATAGGAACAATGGATACAATCGTATCGACAATCTTATATATCAATCCCCAATGATCCGTCAATATTCTAGAGGTATAATCTCGTGCAAAAACGGTCATTGTGGTACCGGCTTGTTCAAAACTTGCCCAAAAAGCAATCACAAAAAAAGCGATAATGAAAACCACTTTTAAGCGGTCTCGCTCAATCGGTTCATACTTCACGAGCCTTCTCAAGCCCAAGAAAGCAAAAATAATCAAAGAAACAGGAAACAGTATATCGGCAAAACCCAAGACAAAATGCTCCTTGAACAGTTCGTAAGACATTATATTTTCAGGTAAAAAATGGTCGCCTCTTGTTACGACTTTAAAAAGTCCATGTACCACCCATGTTAGCGCAAAAAAGGCACCGGTTCCTGCCAAAAATCGTTCAATCAAAGTAAAAGGCACCCTTTTTTTGAGTTCCTCCTCAGGCAAATCGATTTTTTTGGGTTGCGGTTTATTCGCCGCTTCCCCAAAAATATTACGGGCAAAATAAAATTGCAGCAAACCGAATAACATAAAAATACCTGCCAAACCAAAACCGAATTTCCATCCGTAATGTTCTCCTATCCATCCGACTAATAAAGTTCCAATAAATGCACCGGAATTCACGCCCATATAAAAAATAGTGTAAGCACCGTCTTTTTTATCGCTATGCGGTGGATACATTTTTCCTACAATAGAAGACATATTGGGCTTAAACAAACCCGTCCCTATAACCAACAATAACAAGCCTATATAAAAAACAAAGCTCAAATCAAAGCCAAAATCCATATCCGCAATGGCTAAAGCAGCGTGACCTGAAGTAATAATGCTTGCACCCACAATAACTGTTTTGACGTGTCCCCACTTATTATCTGCCAGCCAGCCACCAAGCATGGGCAAAAAATAAACGAGCATTACATACCAACCATATAAGGCATATGCTTCTTTTTTATCCCATTCCCAACCGCCTTCTATTAATTTGGCCGTTAAAAATAAAATAAGAAGGGCACGCATGCCATAATAGCTAAAACGCTCCCACATTTCGGTAAAAAATAATACAAATAAACCTATGGGATGCCCCATTAAAGTTGTTTGATCTTGTCCTTTGGTAAATTCTGTCATGTTCAATAAGGTTTTGGGCTAAAATACAATAATTTTATTAAACAAAAGACCTCCCAAAATTGGAAGGTCAATATTATAAATTGAAATAATTTGATTTATCTCATTTTTAGTAACGAGACTTTTAAATAAATTATTTTTTCTTTTTATTAGCTGAAATTTTTACTTTTTGTTTTTTTAGTTTAGTCGTTTTATTAATAGGAATTAATCTATAAGAATCATTCTTACCATAAAGTTCCGGCATTAAATATTTCCCTTTTTCATCGTCATCCTTATCAATTATATTTTTCCGTTTTTGAGGGTATTGTTTTAAATAGGGATCATTTCGTTCGGCATAAACAACCCAAGAAATTTTTTGACCGGGATGCCCACCGGCTATTTGAAAGCTATTGTTATTTTTAATTTCTTTAGAGATAAATAAACCGATAGCCGGTTGTCCAATTGGGGTTAAACTATAGGAAAAATTTTTATTTATTTCTTTAAAATATACAGGTAAATCAACTTTGGCATACCCGGTAGCATCTAAAGTTGCCACACCTCTATAAACATTAAGCACTTCATTAGATTCTATACTAAAGTGCTTCAAATATTTATTGCCGGGATCCAAAGGATAATCAATACAAAAAGGTTTGGCGCCCGAAGCAGACATATCACCATTTGCGAAAACAGCATATGAATTATGATTAGTATTTGTAGCTTCACCATAGACACCATATTTTCCACCAATACCCTTAACACCAAAACCCTTACTCTTATTTGGTTTAGGGGCTGAGTAACCATAAACACCTGTGGCGTTGGTTTTAGTTGTACCTTGATAGACTCCTTCTACACAAACAGCTGAGTCATCATTAACATCAGTATAACCTCCAATACCAAGTAAATCGCCAGTAGCGGCAAGACCAGCGCCCGTAGAGGGAAGATAATATGTTGTTACCCCACTACCCAATGCGTATATTCCTGTACCACTCGAATTCTCATTTATAAAAAAACCGGCGCTTCCTTTGTCATAATCTGTATCTGTCCTACCATAAACTGCATAATTATCACCTGTACCACTTACGATACTTCGAACACCATAATTAATGCCACTGCCACCATTTACAGAAAGATCTAAACCATAATAAACATCATTTCCTGTTGGGTTTACTTCTGCAATAATCGCCTTATAACCACCGGAAAAATAACCACCTATTCCCCACCAATCAGTATTATTAACAACACCGGCTACAGCAACATCATCCGTAGTTGTTTTGGTACTTCTAAAATATCCTATGTAATCATCTGTACTACTTTCAACGAAAAATCTTTTATCATTATCGGGTGCTACATTAACACCAACATTTCCGTCACTATTTATTTGTATCCTTTCGGTATTGTTTGTTTTAAAAATAAGTGCTTGTGCGTCCGTTGTGCCTAAAAACTCGACGCCAGTTGTACCAGCATTACCGTTTAACAACCATGATTTACCTGAATTTTGCATTTGCACCCAAGTAGTGCCATCAAAATAATAGAATCTGTTATCATCGGTAACATAGACAATTAATCCGGTAGCAGGCGAAGCAATGTTGTCTCTATCTGCAACAGACATTCTTGGAATTAGCAATCCTTTGGTAGTGGATTTAACATCCAACATAGCTGAAGCATCCGGACTGGATGCATCTGAATTGACCCCTACTTGTGCCATTCCCAAAACAAACGAATTTAAAAACAGCAATAAAACAACCTTTTTCATATTTTTTTATTTTAAACTTTAGAATACAATAATCGCTATAAACGAAATACAAATTTATACAAAAAAAATAGAATTCCTATAAAAATAAATAACAAAAATCATTAATTATTAATTTTTTGTGGATTTTGAGATAAATTAACAAACAATACGAAAAAAATTAAAAAAATTTTATTATTAAACAGAGACTTTTCCCTTAATAATAGGATGCGGATCGTATCCAATGAGTTCAAAATCCTCGAATTTAAAAGCAAAAATATCTTTTACTTTGGAATTTATCTTCATTTTGGGCAATTTGCGCGGTGTTCTACTTAATTGTAGGTTTATTTGATCGAAATGATTTTTATAGATATGTACATCGCCAAAAGTATGGATAAATTCGCCTGGTTGTAAACCGGTAACTTGAGCCATCATCATGGTCAGCAAAGCATAAGAAGCAATGTTGAAAGGCACGCCCAAAAAAACATCTGCACTGCGTTGGTACATTTGACAAGACAACTTGCCATTGGCAACATAAAATTGAAAAAATGCATGACAAGGCGGTAAAGCGGCTTTGCCATTGGCAACATTTTCAGCAAAACCTTTACTCGTATCGGGCATTACCGAAGGGTTCCAAGCCGAAACCAGCATTCTACGACTATCCGGGTTGTTTTTTAAGGAATTGACAACTGCTACAATTTGATCGATCCCGTCGTTGTTCCAATTTCGCCATTGGGCACTATACACGGGTCCTAAATTGCCCTGATCATCTGCCCATTCATTCCAAATTCGCACGCCATTCTCTTGAAGATATTTAATATTGGTATCACCTGATAAAAACCACAACAATTCGTGAATAATAGATTTTAAATGTAGTTTTTTGGTCGTTACCATTGGAAAGCCTTCATGCAAATCAAAGCGCATTTGATAACCGAATACACTTCGTGTTCCCGTACCGGTACGGTCGCTTTTGTCAATGCCATTTTCTAAAATATGTCGGGCTAAATCTAAATATTGTTTCATGCGTTTATAATTTTATTTTTTTATTGGTAACACATGTAACCACCATAATCATTTCTTTTTGTGTAAAGATAAAAATACATGGTGGTTTCATAATTTCCTATAATTGCTTTGCGTATTTCTTTTTCCTAAAATAATACATGCCAAATCCCAAAATTCCAATTAAGATTAAAGGGAAAATCGTGTTGATAAATTGCCACTTTCTCAAGGAAGTTACCAAAACGTTTTTATCGAGAAGCGGCAAAGTAATTTCTTTGTTTTTTAAGCTAATAACGCCTTTCTTATCCATTAAATAATCCACCGCATTCAACAAAAATTGTTGGTTGTCATACTTCATTTTGCTCCATTTATCAAAACCAAGCGGTATGGGTTTGTCTTTATCCAATTGATTTTTTACAATATCACCATCTGAAATAACGATCATAGCCGACTTACCTTGCTCTTTTACATTGGGTAGTTTAATAGGTTTCACCCGATGCTGAAATAATGATTTAAAATTTCCTTCTAACAAAACGCCAAAGATTTGAACACCCTTGTTATATTGCTTAATATCAGGCTTTTTTCCTATTTCATCAAAATTAATTTCGGTTGGCACGCCTACCAAATTTGTTCTTGGAGAACTGGTCAATAAGACCGTCTTTTTGATATCGTTTTTTAACAATTCCATCGGGCTGGCAAAATCTAAGATTACCATATCCAGATTTTTTCCAATAAGATGTTTCTGAACGGGACTTGCCAAAGGACTATAAAACCAAGGAAATTGCTTCAGTTGCGGTTTGTTGCCCACCTGACCAACCTTAAGCATCACAGGTGCCGCTATTAAATCTTTTACTAATAAGGGTTTTACACGAATGCCGTACGAAAAGAACATGTCGGTTAGGTTCATTTCGGCATTCAAAGCATAGGTTTTTCCATAATACATCAAGGTGTCTTTGTGCGCTTTTACGGCATCCGTCATCCATAGAATCCGACCACCCTTCATCAAAAATTGGTCTAAGACAAATTTTTCCTTATCATTAAACCTTTTGGTAGGCTTGGCTAAAATTGCCAAATCAAATTTTTGCAGTTCTTCCATCGTTTTACCAGCTTCCGTCCGGATGCTATCCAAGGTAAAAGGCGCTAAACGATATTTTTTGCCCAATGCTTTTAAAAAACTGTAGACATGCACATCATCAAGTTCCCCATTACCTTTAACAACCGCAATCTTTTTATTCTTTTGTGCTTGAATTTGACTAACCGCATTTGTCAATTGATACTCAAGACTTTCAATACTTTTTTGAATTTGTTCTTCTGTTGATTTGGCATAGGATTTATTGAGGAGCGAAACGGGAATTTCTTTTTTGCCTTGCTTGATAATTGCCCATGGAAAAATCCTGATTTGTTCTAACTTTCCCGATTTTTGCACCGTTAAAACGGAAGGTTCCAATCCTTTCTGAATCAATTCATTTATATAGTCATCACCTTTTGAATTCGGATCGATAAAAACATAATCAATTTTTTCATTAATATTGTTGAAATCTTGTAACAAATGCTCGGTTTCGTTTCGTAATCTTTTAAAATAAGAAGGAAAATCCCCTTCTAAAAAAACCAATATTTGTATAGGCTTTTTTGCTTGTTTAATTACTTTCGTTGAAGCCTCTGATAAAGTAAAACGGTGGTCTTGGGTCATATCCCATCTTGCATCGAATTCATTTGCCAAAATATTTGCCAACAACAAAGCAATTAGCAGGAATAATATATTTTTATATTTTTTCATACCTTAATTATCATTTTATTTTATTCCGTAAAACACTATATGTCAATACGATAAAAAGGACGCTTATACTTAATAAATAGGTGATGTCAGAAAGAGAAAGCAATCCTTTTAATAAATTTTGATAATGCATATTTAAGCTGAGTTTCTGCACAAACAGGTCTAGGCTCCCCAATAAATTAAAACTTCCCAAGCCTTCAAATCCATAGTAAAAGAGAAACATTAAAAACAAACCCACTAAAAAAGCATTCACCTGATTATCAAATAAGATTGAAGCAAAAATACCAATAGCGGCAAAGGCACTCATCAAAATAAGCAATCCCAAATAAGCAGTGGTAATACTTCCCCAATCCAAATGCCCATCGACACTTAATGCTTGAAGTGAAAAAACATAGATAAATGTCGGTATAATCATAATAAACCCAATCGTCCAAACAGCCAAAAATTTTCCTAGAATAATCGAATAAGGAGGCAGTGGTTTTGTCAATAAATTCTCTATTGTTCCCGATTTGAATTCCTCCGAAAACATACGCATACTAATGGCTGCCATCACAAAAATAAGAATCCAAGGCGCTAAATTAAAAAAAGGCGTTAAATCGGCAAACTGACTATTGGGAATATTATAATTTCCATCTATAATCCAAAGAAACAATGAATTAAATAGAAAAAAAATGGTCATCGCAATGTAACCGATTGGCGAAGTAAAAAATTGTTTTATTTCTTTTAGAAATATAGCTTTCATTGTTTCTTGTAATTTTTATTGACAAGCCGAAAAACAGCTTATAATATCAAATTTACTCTAAACCCAATGTTTCAACACCTTGATCAAAGATGATGTCAACGGGAATATGCGCATCTTTTAATTTTTGTAAATCTTTTTGTAATTGCTCCGGAATAATTCCTTTCTCTTTTACCAACTTACTTACTTCCTCATAATTTCCATCGCCTTGTAATTTGAGCAATAGACCGGATAAATCTTTCATCGCTGTAAACATTTTGTCATAATTGACTTTATAAGTGCCGTCATCATTACGGGTAAAGGCACCTTTTTCTTGAAAATAATTGAATCGAATCATATTGGCAACGCCATGCGCATCGGCTGCTCCAAAACGGATAGAACGGAAAATACTTGCCATAAACGTGGTCATATAATCCTTCATATCACCTGACAGTTCCCCTTTTTTGTGAAGTTGATCAACCATATACAAGCCCAAAATATCTGCCTTACCTTCTTCGATAGCTGCATAATGTTCTTTGAGTGCCATACGGCAAGTTCCTTTGCCATTGATAAGATTTTTAATGCCCAAACCATGAGCGACTTCATGAAACATTGTATTGGCAAAAAATGCATCAAATTTTATATGCTTTCTTTGACTGGGATCGATAATCATATTGGCAATCGGCACTAAAATTTTATCAAATTTTGCCTGCATCACATTTTTTAATTGTAGGCGACGAGTGCCTTTTTCAAGTTGTACTTTTTCGTCGTTAGGTAAATTTATCGCGATGGTTTTTCCGCCTGTATTGGCTTCACCTGCATAATAAATAATATCGTAAGCATTTAAGTCAGAACGCGCACCGGGTTTTTCTTGTTTATAAACATCCGCTACCGGAAGATTTTTCTGCAATTCAGGTAAAAATTGCAGGTAATGCACCAATTTTTTACTCCAGTCCAAATCTTTTACCAAAACGCAGCCTTCATAAGCCGTTTTGTAATTATACAATTTGTCTTCGTAGTTTTCAATAGGACCGACAACAATGTCGATATGATTGTCCTTCATATCCATCCAAAACATATCACTTTTTTGATAATCATCTGTAAGCAAAGCTTTTGCGCGCATTATCAGATAATTTTTAAAATTTTTGTTGTCCGAAAAATTAGCAGCTAATAACAATTCGTCACTTGCTCGTTTCGCATATTTTGCATAAGCTTTATGGTATGGAATACTAAACAATTTTCCATC
>JANTGO010000046.1 GCA_024763015.1 Flavobacteriaceae bacterium | reverse complement strand
TTTACTACTTCACGCTGACTTTCTTTTGGTTTTATCTTTTTTACGGCCTTGAGTTCTTGCATAGTATTATGCTCGATATATTCAAACAAAACACTTCTGTCAATAGTCTTTGCCGCAACCTCTTGCAAGGTATTTTTGTAAAAAACATGCTGTGTTTTTAAAGACTTTAAGTACATGCTTGAAGCTGACTGAAAATAAGGGAATGCATCGATTATCTCCTTCAACAAATCAGTTTCAGCCAATGTTATTTGCATTGGTTTATTAAGCAAATCGTTAAATTTTTCTATACTTACCATTTGGCTAATGTATCACTAAAAATATCGTCTAAAATTTGTTCAAATATCACTTTGTGCGCTTCATCTCTGATGTTTGAAACGCTTGTTGTAGCCGAAAAATCATAAAAGTATGAATAGGTTTTCCTAAAATCGTCTTTTTCGTTTTTGGCATTGGTATAATCTAACTTTATTTTAATCGTTAACCTGTTTTGCGAAGCCGTTTCGTTTGCTGTTAAAGCTTTTGGTGCAATACTATAATCCGAAATCTCCAGATTAAACACTAAATCTCCACCGGTTTTTACTTGTGTCAGGTTGGTTTGTTGTCCAATTCTATCGATGAGTTGGTTTCTAAAATCCTCACCCAATCCGGGCACCACAATCGGCGCATTGTTTGGCACAAATCCAATTTCAAAAGTTTTGATATTCTTGGCAATATTTATTCCCGAAAATGACAAATTATATTTGCAAGATGACAATGTCAAAATACTTAATAAAATGATATACAATGTCTTACTACGCATATATTACAAATTGTATTGTTTTATTTTTCGGTAAAGTGTTCGCTCTGATATACCCAGTTCTTCAGCCGCTTTTTTTCTTCGACCTTTAAACTTTTGCAAAGCTTTTTTGATTAAATCTATTTCCTTCTCTTGTAAAGACAAAGATTCATCGGGCTGTTCATTAATCTCAATCGCTTCGTGTTTAAGTGCAAAAATAGGCGAATTATCTTTAATTTCGTTATCTGAGGTATAAATAATTTCCACATCGTCCGATGGTGCTTGATGGTCACGATAAGATTTTTGTCTGGCGCCTGATGATAAAACCGGCTTGGTGTGTCCGGATATTTTATCTTTTAGTTCATCTAATTCTCTTTTAAGGTCAAAAATAAGTTTATACAGAATTTCTCGATCCTTATTGTAATCAAAATTGGCTTTTTCAGAAAAGACTACAGAAGGCAAATGCGACTGATAATCAGGTAAATAATCTTGCAAAATAGTCGCATCAATCAAGCGTTTCTCTTCTAAAACAGAGATTTGTTCTGTAACATTTCGCAATTGTCTTATATTACCCGGCCAGGAATAATGCTCTAAAATCTGTATGGCATCCGGTGTAAGTCTAATGCCGGGAATGCCATTTTTATGAGCAAAATCGGAAGCAAATTTTCTAAATAACAAATGTATATCTCCTTGACGTTCCCGCAGGGGTGGTAAATCAATTTGCACCGTATTAAGTCTATAAAATAAATCCTCTCTAAATTTACCTTCATCTATCAGCTTAATCAGATTTTTATTGGTTGCCGTTACAATGCGAACATCCGTTTTTTGGACTTTTGAAGAACCTACTTTTATAAATTCTCCATTCTCTAAAACCCTAAGAAGGCGTACTTGCGTGGTTAACGGCAACTCCCCTACCTCATCTAAAAATAATGTTCCACCATTGGCCACCTCAAAATACCCCTTTCGGGCAGCTGCCGCACCGGTAAATGAACCTTTTTCATGACCAAATAATTCACTATCAATGGTCCCTTCGGGGATTGCCCCACAGTTAATAGCAAAATAAGCACCATGTTTACGAATAGAATTTTGATGAATAATCTTAGGAATAACCTCTTTACCAACGCCACTCTCTCCAGATACCAAAACCGTAATATCGGTAGGTGCCACACGTAAAGCCTTGTCCAAAGCTCTATTGAGTTTGGGGTCGTTTCCAATAATTCCAAATCGTTGTTTTATGGGCTGTAAATATTCGTACATACTTTTCTTTATTACAGATGTAACAAAGATAATGAAAATATCTAAATATATGTCAAATTGGCAGTTTTATTTATTATTGAATCAAGCTGGCTAAAATTCATTATTTGTCGATATATTTGTCCTCAAAATATCAAAGGATGCAAAAAAAAGTTTATCATTTAAAAACTTGCGATACGTCTCGCCGAATTATTAAACAGTTAGGAGATTTGCTTGAAGGTTTCGTGTTTCAGGAAATAAAGTCTGAACCGATTACGTCCGGTCAATTAGAAGAGATGAAAAAATTATCGGGTTCATACGAAGCCCTTTTTAGCAGAAGAGCTAAAAAATATAAAGAAATGGGCTTAAAGGATATGGATTTAGGAGAAAATGACTATAAAATGTATCTTTTGCAAGAATATACCTTTCTAAAAAGACCGGTTATCATTGTAAATGATGAGATTTTTATAGGAAGTAGTAAAAAAAATATTGCTTTGCTTACCGATAAACTTTCCAAAGATGCGTCCTAGGCAAAAAGGTATTCTCTTTGCATTTCTGGCTGCCCTAATTTACGGGGTAACTTTTACCATTGCCAAAGACGTGATGCGCATTCATATTCCTTCTTTTGCTTTTGTGTTTATGCGTGTGAGTGGTGCCATGACAGTATTTTGGTTGTTATCCTTCTTTGCCAAAAAAGAAAAAATAGCCAAAAAAGATTACCGAAAATTCTTTGTAGCTGCCGTTTTTGGTATCGCTGTAAATATGTTGAGTTTTCTAACGGGCTTATCTTACACTTCCCCTATTTCTGCATCGGTTTTAATGATCACCGCACCTATTTTTGTAATGATTTTTTCGTTCTTATTGCTAAAAAATCCCATCACAAAATATAAAATTATTGGCGTTTTATTAGGATTAAGCGGCGCTGTTTTTCTGATTATGTACGGCAAAATCAGTGTCGTCCATGCCAGTAATCCGCGTTTGGGCAATTTTTTGGTTGCGCTTAATGCCATTTCTTATGCTTTATATATCATTTTGAGCAAACCCATCCTAAAAAAATATAGCCCCGTCACATTCGCCAAGTGGCTATACACATTTGGATTTATGCTCATATTACCTTTTAGCATCAAGGAATTTTCGCAAATCACTTGGTCAGAAGTGCCGCTAAGCATTCATTTAAAAATTACTTTTGTCGTCCTTTTTTCAACTGTTTTAACTTATTTATTCAATTTAATTGCCCTAAAAGAACTAAAACCTACCACTATGAGCGTTTTTATTTATTTACAACCGCTTATTGCCAGTATTTTTGCTATTTTTGTAGGAGCAGACCAATTGAGCATCATTAAAATTATTGCCGCTTCGCTTATTTTAACAGGTGTTTATTTGGTCAACAAATCAACCGGAAAAAATTTATGAGGATATGATACAATCAATGACGGGCTACGGAAAAGCCGAACAACAAACCGAAAACAAAAAATTTATCGTCGAACTAAGATCATTAAACAGCAAAAATATTGATTTAAAAACCAGAATTCCTTCTGTTTATAGGGAAAAAGAAATCGAAATCCGAAAACTTATCAATAAACATCTCGAAAGAGGGAAAATTGATTTTTCGTTAAACATAGAAAATCTTGTCGATGTAAACCAAAACACCATCAACAAGAACGTTTTAGTCGATTATCTTAACCAACTAAAGAGCATCAATCCGAATGTTGATGACACCGTATTAATGAGTGCTTGCCTACGCCTGCCGGATGTGCTAAAGCAAGAAAAAGAAGTTTTGGACGAGCAAGAATGGGAAAATCTCAAAAAAACGATTAAAGAAGCAATCGACAAGATCATCGAATATCGTAAAGATGAAGGAAAATCTATCGAAAAAGATTTGTTAACCCGCATCAAACACATCAGAAAGTACTTGAATGAAATCAATACATTTGATCAAGGAAGAATTGAAAAAATCAAGGAAAAACTAAGGGAAGCTGTCAACCAATTGCAAATAAATGTCGATGAAAACAGGTTTGAACAAGAGCTTATCTATTATCTTGAAAAATATGATATCAATGAAGAAAAAGTTCGCTTAAACAACCACTTGGATTACTTTGAAAAAGAGTTGACTTCAAATCGAACAGCTAAAGGAAAAAAATTAGGCTTTATCTCTCAAGAAATGGGCAGAGAAATCAACACAATGGGGTCTAAATCAAACGATAGTAGCATGCAACAACTCGTGGTTGGCATGAAAGATGAATTAGAAAAAATTAAAGAACAAGTATTAAATTCATTATAAAAATGTACGATTATATCATAGTTGGTTTTGGCATTGCCGGATTTTCATTTGCCCAACAATTAGAAGAAAACAATCGAAATTTTATCGTTTTTGACAACCAATCTCAACAATCTACCCGAATAGCAGGTGGGATGTTTAATCCCATCATTCTTAAGCGTTTTACACCCGCTTGGCAAGCAGCAGAAATGTTGCCCTATGCCTTATTACAGTTTCAAAAAGCAGAATTAAAGTATAAAAAGAAATATATTCATTATATCGATATTTACAGAAAATTAGCTTCTATCGAAGAACAAAACAACTGGATTGTCGCTTCGGACAAACCGGTGATGCGCGATTTTATGCAGCCCATTTCAAAAGAAAAAATCGAAGGTATTGAAGCACCTTTTGGCTTTGGCGTATTAAAAGGTACCGGCATTGTAAACGCAGGAAATTTACTGGATGATGTTATTAAAAATTTGCAAAAGAAAGATAAAATAAAGCAAGAAACTTTTGATTATGAGGCTTTGGAAATTCACCAAGAATTTGTTTCATATAAAGGCATTAAAGCCCGAAAAATCATTTTTTCGGAAGGTTATGGCATGCTCAACAATCCGTTTTTTAAGCAATTACCCCTTATGGGTACCAAGGGCGAAATGTTGATGATTGAAACACAAACTGATATTCCATATATCGTTAAATCAAATGTCTTTATGGCACCCAATGTTATGCAAAAAGGGCAATTTTATATCGGTGCTACTTATAATTGGGAAGATAAAACCAATACCCCCACCCCTGAAGCCAAAACGCATTTGGAAATGAAACTCAAGCAATTATTTGCAAAAGATTATAGCGTTATTTCACAAAAAGCCGGTATTCGTCCTACGGTAAAAGACAGAAGACCTCTTGTGGGCACGCTAAAAAAACATCCGAATGTAGGCATCCTAAACGGCATGGGCACACGTGGGGTTATCCTAGCACCCAGCACAGCCAAATTTTTATTTAAGCATATGGAATTTGGCATGGAGTTGCCTAAGGAAATCGACATAAGAAGATTTGAAGACTAGCTAAAAAAACTACATTATTTTTCTATGTGTTTGTATCAAAAAATCGAAAGAGCCGTTTACTTGCGTAAACGGCTCTTTCTTGCATTGTTAACCTAAAATATAATTATGAAAACTATACTTTCTCTTTAGAAACTGATTGATCTACCAAACGGAATCCGGCACCATGAATATTCACAATTTTCACGTTTTCATCGCGTTGTAGTAGTTTTCTCAGTTTTGCAATATAGACATCCATACTTCTTGAAGTAAAATAGTTGTCATCTTGCCATATTTTTGTTAATGCCTTTTCTCTTGGCATTAAATCGTTTTTGTGTTCTACCAACATTTTAAGCAATTTGCTTTCTTTTGGTGATAATTTTACAGGTGCTTCACCATCATAAGACAATTGTCTTAATTTTGAATCAAAGCTGAAGTTGCCAATCTCAAAATTAAAGACTTCGGGCTTTTCTTCTTCTACTTTCACTACACGTCTGCTAAGCAAAGCTTTTATTTTGTATAACAACACTTCGGAATCAAAAGGTTTGTTTACATAGTCATCAGCCCCCAACTGATAACCTCTAAGCATATCTTCTTTTAAAGTTTTGGCCGTTAAAAATATCAAGGGTACTTGTTTGTTTCTAGCCCTGATTTCTTTAGCCAAAGTAAAACCATCTTTGTATGGCATCATTACGTCAAGGATAATCAAATCAAAATAATCCTTTTTGAATTTTTCAAATCCTTCCATACCATTTCTAGCCAAAGTAACCTCAAAATCGTTTAATCTTAGATAATCCCTGAGGATAATTCCAAAATTAATATCATCTTCTACTAATAGTATTTTATAATCTTTTTCTAACATTTTTTTGAATTTTCTTTTATTTTGTTTGTTTGTTTTTAACTTTCTACAATCGGAAATACTACAATAAAAGTACTTCCTACATCTTTTACACTTTTAACACTAATTTTAGCATCGAAAGAGTCTAAGACTTTATGCACATAGGACAACCCCAATCCATGTCCTTTTACATTATGTATATTTCCGGCTGAGGCCCTGTAAAACTTGTTAAAAATCTTTTTTTGAACCGTTTTACTCATGCCAATACCTTTGTCGCTTATTTCTACTACCAAATGATTCTTATCATCGTTATAGGTTCGAACCGAAATTTCCGGTTTTTCTTTGGAATACTTTACAGCATTATCCAAAATATTTACAAAGACATTGGTCAACAATATTTCGTCAGCCATCACTTCAGTCTTGCTTGCAGCCAAATCCGTTTTAATCGTTCCGCCACGATCTTGAACAATCAAACTTATGTGTTGCACAGCCACTTCCAATATCTCATGCACATCGACTCGATGTCTTTCTATTTTTTGATCAATTTTATCAAAAACCGCCAGACTCAACACACTTTCCACCTGACTCAGCATCCGCTTATTCTCTTGTTTAAGCATTGAAATATAATTCTTTATCTGATTCTCGTCAGAAATCACCCGTGGAGACTTCATCGCATCAGTTATTAAATTAATGGTCGCAATCGGCGTTTTAAATTCGTGTGTCATATTATTGATGAAATCTGTCTTCATCTGTGATATTTTCTTTTGACGAATGATGAAATATATGGTCAATATATATATGAGTAATATCACAAACATCAGTAAATCTGACAAAAATTGAATTCTTAAACTCTCGTGCTTAAACAACTCATCTTTATTAAATGCAAGAACTAATTCGTAATTTGTTAAGCCCGTTTTATCGGGAAATATTCTAAACTTATAATACTTTAACTTGCTGTCATTCAACTTAAAGTGTTTGGTACGCACTTTGGTAATAATCCCATCGTTGAGGATTGCAAATTGGTACTTATAGTCAATACCTCTTTTAAACAATTCTTTTTGAATCCAACTTTTCAGACTGTCTTTTGACACCCTTTTATAAATCGGTTCTATAACCGAGATATCTAGAAACATCGACTCCAAATACCGGTTATCTACTCCGGTAAATACACCTTTATCCAAACCGGATTCATGCGGATTTTTTTTTTGGTTATAAAAAATTGATTTCGATTTGGAAAAACTAATCTTTCCAAGAACCGAATCGAATTGTTTTTCTGAATTCGGAAATTTTAAATTTACATCCTTTTCTAAAACCAAATGTTTGTAAGCAAAGACCTCTTTATTATTCTTATTCTCCTTTTTATAAACAAACTCGTAAATTCCATTTTTTTTACCGGAGTTTTCAGAATCTCTAAAAACTTTATAAAAACGATCAAATTCTTGATTCTGTGCTTTGGCAGTAACAGCATATAAAACTTGATTAATGGTGTAATAAAACTGCTGGTTGCGCAAAGCTATGTCATTTTTCCTCAACCTAACCTGCATCATTCTGATTCCTATAACAGAAATCGTCATAAAAACAACTAAAAGAATAATGTTTCTTCTTTTCATCGAACAAAATTATGTTAAAATAAACAAACAGCAACAATCAATCGACATAAATTAACTTTTTTTTAACATAAATTTAAGATTTTTATATAACTCTTTAACTTTTTTCTCCGTAGAAGTATGAGAAAATGTATTGTCAATTATAAAATCTGATTTTTTTAACAAAAAATCCTCTTTATCCTGATTTTTAATTCTCCTTGATATTTGTTCTAAGCTTGTTTTATCTCTTTTTATGACCCTATCGATCCTTTTTTGCTTTTCAGATGTAACAAAAACGACATAATCGACCAAGGTATCCATACCGGATTTATGTAAAATAGCATTTTCGACCATCACAATGGGTTTGGTTTGAATTTTTAACCAATGTTTAAAATCCCTTCGAACGGCAGGATGTACAATCTGTTCCAATTCGATTAACTTCAGTTTATCAGCAAAAACGATATCTGCTAAATATTTACGATTCAAATGATTGTCTTCAAAAACTTTAGTGCCAAATAATCGTATCAGTTCTTTCCTGAGTTTTAAATCGTGTTGCATCAAATACTTAGCACGATCGTCCGCATAGTAAACAGGCACGCCCAAATCTTCAAACATTTTTGCAACTGTCGTTTTTCCGCTTCCGATACCTCCTGTTAATCCAACGACCATCACAAACTCTTTTTCTTGCGTAAAAATAAAACATTTTCCGGAACTATTTCCACATCAAAAATACCCTTTGGTTGATGCGCCAGATGAGATTTAAGTACCGTATCCTTAGTTTTGCCCAAAGTTTTGTAATCCAACACGACTTTAAAATCGGATTTGTCTATCGATTCATAATCCGATTTAAACATTTTATATCTTAATCGGGCTTTTTTTGGAAAAATAACGATTTCAAGACTATCCGGAACATTTTTAAGGATAAAAGGAACCTCATTAACATCTTCTAAAAATTGATCTACTTTCATTTTTAGCATTACTTTTTTATTATTTGCTAGTATGTGATTGGGTAATTTTAACACCAATTCCTTCTTAACGGATTTGTCGAGATTATTAAATTCATAATGCTTGGTTTTAACAAATCGAATGTTGTCCAAAATATTTTTATCGCCAAAAATCCAAATCTTTTCGGGTTGTAATTGATACCCATCTTTATTCTTAAAACCCTGTTTATAATTAAACACCACATCGGGCTTTATCTTGACCATCTTCTTAGGAACATCTTTAGTGTCAATTCCTACAACCTCCGGAAAAATTTGCAAGATTTGATGCTCCTTACCAATCACTTGATTGATTAAAACCCTGTAATCATTGGGGTGCCACGTCTTACTTTTTAATAGATGGTTTTGGCTGACATCAAAATGAAAAACCGGTTTTTTGAAGTAATCTCCTAACAATTCATAGCCCGAAGCATTCACAACAATCGTTAAAGTATCGTTGTTAAAATTGCCGGCATAAGCATCTTCCCCTACGTTTACATACACAACCGGTAAGGATAATTCATGCTTGTAGTTGTTTGATAGCTTTGAAAAAAACCAAAGCAAACTCGAAATAATAAAAAACAACAAAAATGTTCGCAATTTATTATTTCGCGTAAAAAATGCCAGCAATGCCTTCAACTTATTATTCATACCTGTGTCTATAATTCAAAATAGCACTATCTTTGCAAAGATAGTTAGTATCTGTCAAAAAACACTCAAAACTAAAAATGTTTTTTATTGCAATCTTTTTTAATTCTTTTTAAATCGTCTGATGCTTAGGCATCACCTCATAAAAAGAATTAAAAATCTCACTAATAAAAATTCATTTTATAAAATTCGTCTGTTTTCTAACAGACACTAATAAAAGCTGTGATATAATGCATTATTTTTCGCTTATCGGATTAATATTCATCATACACCTTCTGGCGGTGATGAGTCCGGGTCCGGACTTTGTGCTTGTGCTAAAAAATGCCCTTCAATACAATCGAAAAACAGCGATTTATACAGCTTTTGGTATTGCTATGGGAATTGGCGTTCATATCATATATTCCGTTGCCGGCATTGCTTACTTATTACAAAAAAACCATCTAGTCTTTAATGTTATAAAAATTATAGGTGCCTTATACATTATATATCTTGGAATAAACACCTTGAAAGAAAAAACTAAAAATCCTGAATGGCAAAACAATGGTTTACCTCAAAACATTAAAATCAGCCAAGCCATTAAAACCGGCTTGCTAACCAATGTACTCAATCCGAAAGCTTCCTTGTTTTTTCTAAGTATTTTTAGCATCTTAATACCACCCGATACACCAAGTTATATATTATTGATTATAAGCATAATGCTTATTGTGGTAACTTTTTTATGGTTTACTTTTGTCTCGTATATTTTTACACATCAAAAATTTAGAAAAATCTATCAAAAATTCGAAAAGTATATCCTTAAAATTTTTGGAATTATTTTAATTGTACTAGGCATTAGTATCTTTTTTGAGCTCTAACAAATTTAATCTAATAAAATTCATTTTAATTCTATGAAAACTAACAATCCTTTATTGAAAGTATTTGACACGCCCTACAACACGACACCTTTTACAGAGATAAAACCCGAACATTTTAAACCTGCCATAACGCAATTAATCGAAAAAACACGTAAGGAAATTGAAGCCATTACCGAGCAAAAAGCAACACCAAGTTTTAAAAACACTATAGAACCCTTTGCCTTTGCGGGCCTGGATTTAGAAAATACAAGTTTAATTTTATCAAATCTAAATACCGCCGAAACGAACAAAACCTTACAAGATGTCGCAGACGAAGTCATGCCTATGCTCACTGCTTTCCATAATGAAATTATGCTAAACAAAGCTTTGTATGAACGAGTTAAATATGTATTTGATCATCAATCTGACGAAGAACTTAATGATGAACAAAAAATGTTGTTAACAAAAAACTATAAAAGTTTTGTCAGAAATGGCGCCAACTTATCGCCGGAAAAACAAGAACAACTAAAAAATATTGACCAAGAACTCACCAAGCTAAAACTAAATTTCAGCAAAAACGTTTTAGCGGAAACCAACGATTACAGTTTGCACATCACCGACAAAAAAATTCTGGAAGGCATTCCCCAAGATGCTTTGCAACGTGCAGCACAATTGGCCGAAGAAAAGGAAAAAGACGGATGGATTTTCACCCTTCATTACCCTTCTTTTTCACCCGTCTTAAAATATGCAAAAAACAGAGAAATCCGAAGAGAGATTGCTATAGCTGCCGGTTCAAGAGCTTTTAAAAATAATACTTATGACAACCAAGAGAATGTTTTGTCTATCGTTCGTTTACGTAAAAAACGCGCCGAACTTCTCGGATACAACACTTATGCCGATTTTGTATTGGAAGAACGAATGGCAAAAAAACCTGAAAATGTCCTAAAATTCTTAAACGAAATATACGAACCTGCCTTTCCTGCTGCTCAAAAAGAAATCAAAAAAATAAACGAAATTGCACAAAAAGACGGCATCTCACAAATAGAAAAATGGGATATCGCCTACTATTCAGAAAAATTAAAAAAACAAGAATTAGACTTGGATGAAGAAGCTCTAAAACCTTATTTTCAACTATACAAAGTCGTTTCTGGTGTTTTCGGTATTGCCCAAAAACTCTACGGATTACAATTTAAAAAAATCGATAATATTCAAAAATACCATCCCGATGTTGACACCTACAAAGTGACCGATGATCAAGGGGAATTGGTTGCCATATTTTATGCTGATTTTTTCCCGAGAAGCGGCAAAAAACAAGGCGCTTGGATGACTTCATTTAAACCACAATATAAAAAAGACGGGGAAAACCACCGCCCACATATTTCGATTGTAACCAATTTTACGCCTGCCGGAAAAGAAAAGCCCAGTTTGTTAAATTTTAATGAGGTAACCACCCTCTTTCACGAGTTTGGACATGCCTTGCACGGCATGCTTGCCAATACTACTTATCCGAGTTTATCGGGCACTAATGTTTATTGGGATTTTGTAGAATTACCCTCACAAATAATGGAAAATTGGGCATACGAAAAAGAAGCCTTGAAAACTTTTGCAAAGCACTATCAAACCGGCGAAATTATTCCGATAGACTTTATAGAAAAAATTAAAAAGTCAAAACAATTCATGGAAGGATACGCCACCTCACGACAATTAAGTTTCGGTTTTCTAGATATGGCTTGGCACCATAACCCGGAACCAGAAAAAATTACCAATGTAGGTGAGTTTGAGAAAAAAAGTTTACAAAAAACCCGATTACTTCCTTATCACAAAGAGAACAATGCCAGCGTTGCCTTCAGTCATATTTTTCCAGGAGGGTATGCAGCAGGTTACTATTCGTATAAATGGGCGGAAGTATTGGACGCGGATGCCTTCGCCTATTTTCAAGAAAAAGGCATTTTCAACCCTGAAGTTGCAAAAAAATTCAAAAAATTGCTCTCGCAAGGTGGCACCAAGCACCCAATGACCCTATACAAAGAATTTAGAGGACACGAACCGCAAGTAAGCGCTTTGCTCAAACGAGCCGGATTGAAAAGGTAGTCACATACATTAAAATAAAGAAAATTTGTTTCGCATTGCCGATTTCAAATTTAAAATGTTTACAAAAAATTTTTTTCTAAACACGAACCATTGCGGGTTGCCAAGGCATATGAAGGTTTTACGTAAATTGTGTAGAGACGCAATGCCTTGCGTCTGTACAAGGAAATAGCATTTATTTATTGTGTGATGTAGAAACGTTGCGCCACAACGTCTGTACGTACCACAATCTGCTGTTCGAGCTAACAAATTTTGAATTGAAAATTAATTATTCAATTAATTAAAAATAAAGTTGATAGCAGAAACGCAGTGCGAGTTCAGATTGTTTAGGGAGCAAAACATATAAATTAGTAAAAGTTTCATAAGCCTAGACTTTTTTGTTACTTTTTTGGTCGATGCAAATCGAAGATTCACGAACACTTAAGAAAATAATAAATGGTAGTGAGTAAAAAAGTAAAGTTTTATAATAAAATTCACAAAACCCATTGTAGTATAATAATAAATTGTTTTTGTTTTTTTAAGATAGAATACGTCTGCCTGTCCAAATTAGAATAAGCATCTTAAATATAAGAGATTTTACTTACCTTTGTAAAAACAAATTTAGATGTTGCACTTACTCACGCAAGAAAAAGATATTTGGTACCAAATCGTTTATTGGGTTACGGCATTTTTACCCGTAATTTTAGGTTTTGGCATCACGATGATTATCATTGTAGTGTTAACCAAAAAATACAAAGGACCCGATGATGATTTTGATGAATTTAAAAATGAAAAATAAAGAAATGGCAAAAATAAGACTTACAAAAATATTTCATTTTGACACAGGGCACGCTTTGTCCGGTTATGACGGTAAATGTCGCAATGTACACGGGCACAGCTACCACTTAGAAGTTACCGTAATCGGTGAGCCTATTCAAGACCCAAACAATGTAAAATTTGGAATGGTTATCGACTTTGGCGATTTAAAAGAAATCGTTAAAAAATATGTTATCGACGACTATGACCACGCACTGGTACTAAATCAAAAAACGGATTATAAAGAAATCGGCAACTTCCTGCTCGAACGCGGACATCATATTCTTATGGTCGATTTTCAACCCACCGGTGAAATGATGATTCAAGATATGGCAAAACGCATTATTCCTTATTTGCCTTCAAGTATGCAGTTGCACCATCTAAGACTCTACGAAACAGGCACTTCTTATGCCGAATGGTTTGCCGATGATCAAAAATAACCGCATACAAATAGCTAATAACAAAAATGTTTATTTCGTTTCCGACCATCACTTTGGTCTGGATGTACAAATTTCTAGTGTTCAAAGAGAAGAACTATTTGTAAAATGGCTGGATTTTGTCAAAGAAGACGCCGATACCATTTTTATTCTGGGCGACATGTTTGATTTTTGGTATGAATACAAACAGGCCGTACCCAAAGGATTTACCAGAGTGCTTGGTAAACTGGCAGAACTCACCGATGCCGGCATTTCCATACATTTTTTTGTTGGTAATCACGATATGTGGATGCTCGATTATTTTCCAAAAGAACTCAATATTCCTATCTATTTCAAACCTACGGAATTTCAAATCAATCAACACAAATTCCTGCTTGGACACGGCGATGGATTGGGTCCCGGTGATAAAAAGTATAAATTTCTAAAAAAAATATTTACCAATCCGGTAGCACAATTTTTATATCGCTGGATACACCCGGATATCGGTTTGAAAATGGCCAAATATTTATCACAAAAAAACAAACTGATTTCCGGCGAATACGACCAAGTCTTCTACGGCAAAGACAAAGAGTGGCTTTATTTATACGCCCAAAACTATCTACAAAAAAAACATGTTGATTATTTTGTCTTTGGACACAGACACTTGCCTTTGGAACTCAAAATCAATCCAAACAGCACTTATTACAACACAGGCGATTGGTTGATTCATTTTTCATACATAAAATATGACGGACTGCAAATGACACCAAGTATTTTCAAGTAATTTTGACCCAAAATATTATAAATTCAACTGGCAAAGCATAAATAAAAAAATTGTAATTTAGCGCTGTTATCCAAATAGGTAGAATTGGCAAAGAAAGTAACCCCTTTAATGAAGCAATACAATGCCATCAAGGTGAAATACCCCGATGCGTTATTGCTGTTTCGCGTAGGTGATTTTTACGAGACTTTTGGCAAAGATGCTGTCAGAGCCGCCAAGATTTTAGGAATTGTACAAACCAAACGAGGCAATGGCACCGAAGCCGAAACCGCTTTGGCAGGTTTTCCGCATCATTCTCTAAACACTTATTTACCCAAATTGGTAAAAGCCGGTTTGCGCGTGGCTATTTGCGACCAATTAGAAGATCCAAAACTCACCAAAAAAATAGTTAAACGCGGTGTTACAGAAGTTGTTACGCCCGGTGTTGCCCTAAACGATGACGTGCTCGAAGCAAAATCAAATAATTTTTTAGCATCGGTATTTTTCAGTAAAAAAAATATCGGCATTTCGTTTATCGATATCTCAACCGGAGAATTTTTAGTCAGTGAAGGTAATAAAGAATACATCGAAAAATTACTACAAAATTTTAAGCCAAGCGAAATACTTTTTTCCTATGCTCACAAACAAAAATTTGAAGAGAATTTTGGGAATGACTACTACACTTTTAAGCAAGACGAATGGATTTATCAGGAAGATTATGCCGTCGATTTGTTGCGCAATCATTTTAAAACCGTCAACCTAAAAGGCTTTGGCATTGAGCAACTCAAGGAAGCACAAATTGCTGCCGGCGCTATCTTGCATTACCTTTCGGATGTAAAACAAAGCGAGCTGAAACAC
>JANTGO010000045.1 GCA_024763015.1 Flavobacteriaceae bacterium | reverse complement strand
TTTTTCGGATTGGCATTTTGCGTGTCGGCAAAAAACAAATGTGCTATTTGTGCGTGGGCTTTCCATTTCAATATTTTCTTGTAGCAAATTTATCATTCTTGGTTTCTTTGTTTTGCTTGTGGCTAACGTATGTATATCACGAATTCGTGTTATTTTACATATATACGTATGTATTTTATTTAATTAATAAACCAAATGTATGTTAAATTTATGATAAATCAAAATGAAATATTGGCTTTTTACTATTTAATAACTTTAGATGTTAAAGCAAGCTAATTGTTAAACTTCCATATAAAGTATAAAACACTATTAAATAGCTGGCTATTATACATATAAATAATTTTTGTACATTTCAATCTATAACGCCATTCTCGCTTTAGGAATCGTATTTAAATTACCAAACATCTTTTCTTTATATTTTAGATAGCCTACAATGGCAATCATGGCGGCATTGTCGGTTGTAAATTCAAATTTTGGGATAAATACTTGCCATTTCAACTTTTTTTCTGCCTGCAATAATGCATTTCTAATACCCGAATTTGCCGAAACGCCACCCCCAATGGCAATTCGGTTGATGCCGGTTTCTGCAACGGCAATTTTAAGTTTGTCCATCAATATATTTACAATGGTATATTGAATAGAAGCAGACAAATCTTCAAGATTGTTTTTGATAAAATCAGGATTTTCTTTTGTTTGCTTTTGCAAAAAGTATAAAATGGAAGTTTTTAGCCCACTAAAACTAAAATTCATCCCTTTGACCTTGGGTTTGGGAAATTTAAAAGCTTTGGGATTACCCGTTTGGGCATATTTGTCTATCAGTGGACCGCCGGGATAGGGCAGCCCCATAATTTTGGCGGATTTATCAAAAGCTTCGCCAACGGCATCATCAAGCGTTTCGCCCAATACTTCAAAATCAAAATAGCTGCTTACTTTTACAATTTGCGTATGTCCGCCGCTAATGGTCAGTGCCAAAAATGGAAATGCCGGCACTTGCATCTGATCATCTTGTATAAAGTGCGACAAGATATGTGCCTTCATATGATGCACCGGAATCAGTGGAATATTCAAGGACAAGCTCAAAGATTTGGCAAAAGATGCCCCTACCAATAGCGAACCTAGTAATCCGGGTCCTTCGGTAAAGGCAATGCCTGATAAATCGGTTTTTTTGATGCCTGCTTTTTTAATGGCCAAATCCACCACCGGCACGATGTTTTGCTGATGTGCCCTAGAAGCCAATTCCGGTACCACCCCGCCATATTGCTCGTGGATTGCTTGGTTGGCAACCATATTAGAAATGATTTTTCCGTCTTTTAAGACAGCAGCAGCGGTATCGTCGCAAGATGATTCAATTCCTAGGATATAGATGCTTTTTTTATTTTTTTGATGATCTGATGCTTGAGGCATAAAAATTGCTATTTTTAGGGCAAATTTAATATTATCCCAACGATATAAAAAGAATTCTCAAAATATTATCCAAAACATTTGTTATCTTATTGATTGTCAGTTTGGTAATAGGTTTTCTTTTGGCGACACCTTATGTGCAAACCAAGCTTGCCAATTACTTAACGGAGCGCATAAATGAAGATAATGGGGTCGATATTCGCATTCAGAAGGCACAAATCACGCCAACAGGTAGAATTATTTTAAAGAATTTTGCCGCTTTGGATACCCGGAAAGATACCATCTTTTATGGCAGACGTCTCGAAACTTATGTGAGAAATCCTTGGTTTGTCAGTAAAACCAATCATTTAAAATTGGGTACTACACGCATAGATAATTTACACGGAAAAATTACTTATTACAAAGGAGATCATTTTTCAAATTTAGATGATTTTGTTAAGAAAATGGAAGGAAAACCAAGTGGAAAAAAATCTACGAAAGCTTTTGTACTTGATATCAGCGAAATAGTATTGACCAATTCGCATTTTGAATATTTGGATTTTAACAACAAAAATCCTAACATATTAAATTTTAATTACTTACATGCTGATTTGCTAAACTTTCATAACAAAAGGGATTCGATTTCAATAGATATCAATTCCTTCCAGTTTTTAGACCAAAGTGGCATTCAAGTACAAAATTTATCCACAGATTTCACCTATGATTTTCATCATATCAATTTTGATAATTTCAAACTCGATACCGATTATTCTTCTTTGGATATGAATCTGCATTTTAATTCTAAAAAGGGTGGTTACAGTAGCTTTCTAGACAAAGTTCAATTATCGGGCAATGTTGAAGAAGCTTTTATTTCGTCCAATGATCTGTCCAAATTTACGTCTATTTTTAATAAAGATCGCGATATCAGTATTTCATCCGATATTTCCGGTACTTTAAATGATTTAAAATTGTCCAATTTTGAAAGTCTTAGCGGCAAAAAAATTGAGTTTGACGGGAAGCTTCATTTAAATAATATTTTTGATAATAAAAATTATAACATTCAAACAGATTTAAAGAAGTTTAAATTCAGTTTTGCAGATTTGCGCGATTTTATGCCGGGGGTAGTCAATAAAAATATTCCAAAAGAATTATTTTCACTGGATAAGATTTTTGCTACGGGAAAAATGACTTATAGCAATGCCTTGCTCAACACGGATGTGCATTTGCAAACAGCTTTAGGGAATAGTTATATAAAACTAAAAATCAATGATTTAAATAATATTTCAAAAGCGACATATAAGGGTGAAATTAAAACCGAAAATTTTGAATTAAAACGCCTGATAGGTGGTGACATCGATAATTTATCAACAGATATCGAGTTAAAAGGTAAAGGACTTAGCTTAGGTTCAATTGCAACAAATGTTGTTGGACGAATAGATGCCGTATCCTTCAACAATTATCTTTATCACGATATAAATATAAATGCCAATATAAAAAACAAGGTGTTTGAAGGTTTATTTGAAGTTGCAGATCCAAATTTAGAAATGGACTTTACGGGAATTGTAGATTTTTCTAAGAAAAAAAATCATATAAATTTTACTTCACAAGTTTGTAAAGCCAATTTATATGCCTTAGGTATTTATACAAAAGACGAAATTTCAAATATAGAGGGTGAAATTAGTGTGTTGGCAGATGGCAATACCATTGATGATATCGTAGGGGATGCCAAACTCACCAATTTGCATTACACCAATCATATAGGGCATTATAGCTTTAAGGAATTTAATATTTCATCGCATTTTAAAGATGAAATAAGAACCATCAATTTTACTTCTTCCGATATTGCAGACGGTTATTTCAAGGGGAAATTTAAGTTTGACCAAATACCGATTTTGATAAAAAATGCCATCGGGAGCGTCTTTGCAAATTATAAAATTCAAACAATTTCAGACGATGAGTTCATAAAATACAAGGTGAATGTACATAACAAAATTGTCGATTTGCTCAATCCTAATATTAAAGTGGAAAAGGGAACCTATATAAAAGGTAATATTTCATCTAAGGATAATATGCTTAAAATGAGATTGATATCTCCTAGAATTAGCATTAAAGATAACCAGTTGGTCAATGTCAATTTACGAATCGATAATAAAAACCCCTTGTATAATACCTTTTTTAAAGTTGATTCGATTAACACATCTTTTTATAAAGTAAAGAACTTTAGAACTTTGAACACGACCATAAATGATACGCTCTATTTAAAGTCAAAATTTGAAGGCGGCGATAAGTATAAAGATGCCTACAACCTTTCGTTTTACTACACGATGGACGAAATGCAGAATTTTATATTCGGCTTGCAAAATTCATCTTTGACATACAAGGATATTCCTTGGCAAATATCTCCCAATAAAAACCTGAACAAAATATTTTATAACACGGACAATGATTCTTTAAGCATTCAAGACGCAGGAATTTATCACCAAAGCGAACAATTGTCAGCCAGCGGGTTCTCAACGGCAAAAAATTTAGATTACAACGTATCGATTGATAGTCTCGATTTAGGGCATATCACACCAAATTTTCCCGAATTTCAGTTCGACGGTCTGCTCAATGGAAAACTTAATCTAAAACAGATTGGCAATGATATTTTGCCTACGGCACAGCTGCATATAAAGCATTTTAAAGTGAATGATGAAGTCCTTGGCGATTTAGTCTTGAAAATCAATACTTTAAAGGGAAATAATGCGTTTGTCGATATGAAAGTGGTTAAGGACAAGCTACAAGTATTAAAGGCAAACGGCTTTGTCGATATGAATAAAAAAAGTCCGTTTATCAATGGATCAATTTTATTACAAGAATTCCCGACTGATATCTTGCAAAATATTTTTAAAGATATGTTTTCAAATATTCGGGGAAATATGACAGGCAATGTGCAAGTCAAAGGAAACGCCGATAATTTATCTTATGACGGAAAACTTTATCTAAATGGGTTTGGCTTAAAGGTAGATGTGCTAAATGTTGATTATCAGTTTGATAACAGAACTGTTTTGTACTTACACGACCAAACTTTTGAATTGAAGAAAGCGGTTTTCAAAGATGTAAAGACTAAAACAAAAGGTGAAATTTCAGGAATTATCAAACATCGTAATTTTGATAAATGGTATTTAGATTTGGATTTTGATACCGATAATTTATTGGTTTTGGATACGCCGGTCAATCCCGATGAACCATTCTACGGCAAGGCATTTGTTGGGGGTAAAACAAGGATACACGGTTATACCAATCGAATGATTATCGACGCAAATATGAAAACCAAAGCCAAAACAAATTTTGTCATTACATTGAATGATACCGAGACGATTGGCGACAATGATTTTGTGCATATTATTTCAAAAAAAGCGTATCAAAAACAGAAAGAAAAAAAAGCGGGTAAACATAAGATTTATGAAGGTTTAGAGATGAATTTCGATTTGGATATCACCCCGGATGCGGTCGTACAAATATTACTCGATCAAGAATTCGGTAGTATGCTATCTGCCAAAGGTGTAGGGGGTATGCTATTAGAAATTAACACCAACGGCAGGTTTAATATGTGGGGTGATTTCACGGTATTAAAAGGAACTTATAATCTAAAATATTATGGTATTATAGATAAGAAATTTGCCGTAGAACCCGGTAGTATTATTAGTTGGGAAGGCAACCCTTATGATGCAAATCTTGATATCAAAGCCATGTACGAATTGGTGGCGGACCCTTCTGTACTCTTGTTAAATCAAGGGGTTAGCTCAAAAAAAATGCCGGTTGATGTCATTATTTATTTAAAAGATAAACTCTTGCATCCAAGCATTACTTATGATTTGGATTTACCTAAAGCCAATGCCATTTTGAAATCCCAAATAGAATATCAGTTGAGTGATTATGACAAAAAAACCTTACAAGTCTTGTCCTTGTTGTCATTTGGTAGTTTTATGAATGAAGAAGACTATAATTTGGGCAAGAATGTGGGTGATGGAGCCGTTAAAACCATTTCTGAAACCGGATTGAATATTCTAAATGCCTTGATGACACAAGATGAAAAATTCCAAGTAAATCTTAACTATACCGGTGGCGAAAATGATGTAAATAACAATGTTTATACCGACCCACAGGTTGGTTTGACCTTATCTACCAAAATAAATAAACGGGTATATATCAATGGAAAAGTAGCCATTCCCGTAGGTAGGTTTACCAAATCTTCTATTGTAGGTGATGTTGAAATGGAAGTTTATTTAGACAAATCCCAAAATCTAATATTTAGAGTTTTTAACAAGCAAACCGAGTTGGAATACATCGGACAACAGGAAGGTTATACCCAAGGAATAGGCATTTCATATCAAGTAGATTTTGATACTTTTAAAGAAATATTACAAAAAATCGGAATTTCTTTAAAAACTAACCAATAATTTGTAAATTCCCTAATAATTTTGATTTTAACAAAAATTTATTATGCGTGCATAATAATTTTTTGTAAATTTGAGCAGAGAAATTGAAAACAGGTATGTATGATGCGAGAAAAAACCATCGATCAGTTGATAAGAGAGACTTGGATGGCAATTACCAAAATGTATAATGAAGAAGCCGCTAAATATGAAGGAACGATGTCGGTAGGTTATGTATTGCTCAAAATCGATCCGGAAATCGGCACGCCATCAACAGCTTTAGCACCTATGATGGGAATGGTCGTTACCAGTCTGTCAAGAACTTTAAAAAAAATGGAAGAAAAAGGGCTAATTTACAGAGAACCCAATCCGGAAGATGGTAGAAGTGTCCTTGTAAAATTGACAGAATACGGACATAAAATGCGAGATAAATCCAAGGAAACGGTTTTGCAGTTTAACCAAAAAATAGAAGATAATTTTTCCGTTGAAGAACTAAACACATTTAAAAAAGTTTCCAAAGGGATATTAGAATTGATAAATAAGAGAAAAATATATAAAGATTAACTCCTTAAAATAATATAAATATATATGTATATGAAAAGACGAATAGAAAAAGCAGCTGTAATCGGTTCCGGTATAATGGGATCGGGAATCGCTGCCCATCTGGCAAATGCCGGAGTAGAAGTTTTGTTGCTCGATATTGTTCCTCGCGAACTTACCGATGTTGAAAAAGCTAAGGGACTAAGTATCGAAAGCCCCCAAGTTCGTAGCAGAATAGCTGCGGATAATTTGAAAAAAGCCGCAAAATCTAAACCGGCTTTATTTTATGACAAAAAATTCGTCAACAGAATTACAGTAGGTAATACCGAGGACGATATGAAAAAAATTGCTGACGTCGATTGGATTATCGAAGTAGTGCCCGAACGTTTAGATATCAAAAAATCTGTTTTTGACCAGATTGAAAAATACCGTAAAGAAGGCACCATTGTTTCTTCAAATACTTCAGGTATTCCCATTTTTTTGATGGCAAAAGGACGCTCTGACGATTTTAAAAAGCATTTTTTAGGAACGCATTTCTTTAACCCTGTTCGTTATTTAAAATTGTTAGAAATCATACCGACCAAAGATACGGATGCCGACTTGGTGCAATTCTTTTTGGAATATGGTGACAAATTCCTGGGAAAAACAACAGTACTTGCTAAAGATACTCCGGCTTTTATTGGAAACAGAATTGGTGTTTTTAGTATAATGGATATTTTCCATTTGGTCAAAGAACTAGATTTAACGGTAGAGGAAGTGGACAAACTAACCGGACCTGTAATCGGTCATCCCAAGTCTGCTACCTTTAGAACGGCTGATTTAGTCGGATTGGATACTTTGGCGCACGTTGCTACCGGTTTGTATGAAGGCGTGCCGAATGACGAAGCACACGACTTGTTTAAATTACCTGATTTTGTTGAAAAAATGCTTGCCAATAAAATGTTAGGCGACAAGACCAAACAAGGTTTTTACAAAAAAACAAAAGTTGATGGCAAAAAAGAAATTTTGGCTTTAGACCTTAATACTTTTGAATATCGTCCCAAACAAAAAGCCAAATTTGCGACCCTCGAAATGACGCAAACCATCGATAAAGTGTTGGATAGATACAAAGTGTTGGTCAAAGGAAAAGACAAAGCCGGCGAATTTTATCGTAAAACTTTTAGTGGTTTGTTTGCTTATGCTTCTAATAGAATTCCAGAAATAGCCGATCATTTATTCCAAATTGACGATGCTATAAGAGCCGGATTTGGTTGGGAATACGGTCCTTTCCAAATTTGGGATGCCATTGGTATAGAAAAAGCCTTAGAAATGATGCAAAAAGTAGGAAAAGAACCTGCAAAATGGGTCAAAGATATGTTGGCAAAAGAGATCAAATCTTTCTATACCGTAAAAGATGGCGCTACTTATTATTATGATGTGAATAAGGGCGGTTATGAAAAAATACCCGGACAAGACAATTATATTTATTTAGACAATTATCGACCGACCAATACCATTTGGAAAAATGAAGATGCTTCCATTATAGATTTAGGTGATGGCATTATCAATGTAGAGTTCCATTCCAAAATGAACACTCTAGGCGTTGGGGTTATTCAAGCCATTAACGAAGGAATAAACCTGGCAGAAGCCAAATACGATGGATTGGTAATTGGTAACCAAGGCACACAATTCTCTGTTGGTGCCAACCTTGCATTGGTTTTAATGCTTGCGGTAGAACAAGAATACGACGAGTTGGCTATGGCGGTAAAAACTTTCCAAGATACAGCCATGCGTGTGCGTTATTCAAGCATTCCGGTGGTAGTAGCGCCTCATGGAATGACATTTGGCGGTGGATGCGAAATTACCCTTCACGCTGATAAAGTTGTAGCAGCAGCCGAAACATATATCGGTTTGGTAGAGTTTGGTGTCGGTCTAATTCCCGCAGGTGGTGGTACCAAAGAGTTTGTATTGCGTACTTCCGATTCTTTGGTCAAAGGCGATGTTGAGATTAATAGATATATGGAAAATTTCTTGACCATTGCGATGGCAAAAGTGGCAACCAGTGCTTATGAAGCCTACGATTTAGGATTTTTGAAAAAAGATAGGGATGTGGTTGTGCTCAACAGAGATAGACAAATAGCTACAGCTAAAAAACACGCTTTGCAAATGGCACAAGATGGCTATGTTAAGCCATTAAGACGAAATGATGTAAAAGTATTAGGACAAGATGTTTTAGGTACTTATATGGTGGGAACCGATAGTATGGTTGCCGGTAGATATATATCCGAACACGACAAAAAAATAGCCGATAAATTGGCATATGTTATGTCTGGCGGAGATTTGTCCGGTCCAGGTAAAGTTACGGAAGATTATTTAATCGAATTAGAACGCGAAGCATTTTTGAGCCTCTTGACAGAACGCAAAACATTGCAACGTATTGAACATATGTTAAAAACGGGAAAACCCTTAAGAAATTAAATTTTTAAATGACTATTATGAAAGAAGTATATATAGTAAAAGGATATCGTTCAGCAGTTGGTAAAGCCAAAAAAGGAAGCTTCAAAAATTATCGTCCCGATGATTTGGCTGCTGAAGTCATTAAATATATGATAAAAGATATCAAAAAGGAGAGTAATGGTAAATTTAAACCGGTTATGATAGACGATGTAATCGTTGGAAACGCAATGCCCGAGGCACAGCAAGGTTTAAACGTTGGCCGTATGATTGCCTTGATGGGATTGGATGAAATAACAGTTCCCGGACAGGTTATGAACCGTTTTTGCGCTAGTGGATTGGAAACCATTACCACGGGTATTGCAAAAATTCAGGCTGGTCATGCCGATATTATTGTAGCAGGTGGTGTAGAAAGCATGTCCATGGTACCCATGGGCGGTTTTAAACCCTCACTGGCATATAGCGTTGTAAAAAACGGTCACGCCGATTGGTATTGGGGCATGGGTATTACAGCCGAACAAGTTGCCCAAGACTACAATATTTCGCGTGAAGAGCAAGATGCTTTTGCCTATGAATCACATAAGCGAGCCCTCAAAGCCATTAAAGAAGGGAAATTTAAAAATCAAATCGTTCCGGTTGAAGTAGAAGACATTTATTTTGATGCTAAAACCGGCAAAAAGAAATCCAGAAAATTTGTAATGGATACGGATGAAGGTCCTCGTGCTGATACTTCCTTGGAAGGATTGGCAAAATTACGCCCTGTTTTTGCACAAGGCGGAAGCGTAACAGCGGGAAATTCTTCTCAAACTTCTGATGGTGCAGCTTTTGTTATGCTGATGTCTAAAGAAAAGATGGAAGCATTGGGGCTTAAACCTTATGCAAAATTAATTGAATATGCAGTTGTAGGTGTGCCGCCCAGAGTAATGGGAATAGGTCCCTTGCATGCTATCCCAAAAGTGCTCGAAAAAGCAGGTATGAAGAAAGAAGATATGGATTTAATTGAACTAAATGAAGCTTTTGCCTCTCAGTCAGTTGCAGTGATTAAAAACCTTGGATTGGATACATCCAAAGTAAACATCAACGGAGGAGCTATTGCACTTGGACACCCACTGGGTATGACCGGTGCAAAATTAACCGTTCAAGTTCTTGATGAATTGAAGCAAACCGGTGGCAAATACGGTATGGTAACCATGTGTGTAGGTGCTGGACAAGGTGCCGCTGCAATATTTGAGTTGCTAGATAAATAAGTGAGTAAACCTAGTGGGTTATGCAATCCGCTAGGTTTTATGTCAAAAAACAATGTTATGCACGCATAATAAATAAAAGAAATTAAAAAAATAGTCAAATGAAAAAACAAGGAGCAGATTTTATTATTAAGGATTACAAATCTGAAGATATTTTTACTTTAGACGAGTTGTCCGAAGAACAAAAAATGATGGCTGAAGCAGCTACGGAATTCGTCGACCGAGAAATGATTCCGGTAAAAGAACGTTTTGAGCATCACGATTATGAACTAACCGAAAGACTTTTGCGTCAAGCTGGTGAAATGGGATTTCTGTCAGTGGGAATTCCCGAAAAATACAATGGTATGGGAATGGATTTTGTATCAACCATGCTGATGTGTGATAGAATGTCAGGTGCAACCGGTTCATTTGCAACGGCTTATGGCGCACATACCGGTATTGGTATCATGCCCATATATTTGTATGGTACCGAAGAACAAAAAGAAAAATACCTTACAAAACTAGCAACAGGCGAATGGGTAGGCGCATATGCACTTACCGAACCCGGTGCCGGATCTGATGCCAATAATGGAAAAACAACGGCGGTGTTGTCCGAAGATGGAAAACATTACATCTTAAACGGACAAAAAATGTGGATTAGTAATGCCGGTTTTGCACAGTCTTTTATAGTTTTTGCCAAGATTGTTGAAAATGGTGAAAAAGATAAAAGATTAACGGCTTTTATTTTTGAATATGATCCAGAAAACCCCAATGGATTTACCCTAGGTGAGGAGGAACAAAAATTAGGAATTCGTTCTTCGTCAACCAGACAGATATTTTTCTCAGATACCAAAATTCCGGTTGAAAATATATTGGGAGAAAGACAAGAAGGTTTCAAAATTGCCTTGAATGTTTTAAATATTGGTCGTATTAAATTATCTGCCGGTATTGTGGATGCAATGCGTAGAATTATAGGAGAAAGTATTAATTATGCCAACGAGCGTAAACAATTTGGACAGCCGATTATTAATTTTGGGGCTATCAAAAAGAAAATTGCTGAAATGGCTACCAGAACTTATGTTTCGGAAGCTGGTATTTATAGAGCCGCAAAAGATTTAAGCGATAAAATAGAAGAATACAAGGTGGAAGGAATGGATGATCCGGCTGCAGAAAAGAAAGCTTTTGAAGAATATGCCATTGAAGCAGCTATTCTTAAAGTTTATGTTTCTGATGGCACGCAAATCGTGGCCGATGAAGGTATCCAAATTTTTGGCGGAATGGGATTCTCCGAAGACACCCCGATGGAAGGTTATTGGCGCGATGCGCGAATTACACGTATTTACGAAGGTACCAATGAAATTAATAGATTGTTGACTGTCAGTATGTTGCTAAGAAAAGCAATGAAAGGACAATTGGATTTATTAGGGCCGGCCAAATCGGTTGCCGGTGAATTGATGGGCATTCCTTCGTTTGACAAACCCGAATTTGAACATCCTTTAGATGAGGAATTAGACATGATTAAACGATTAAAAAAAGTATTTTTACTCATAGCAGGTACAGGCGCTCAAAAATTTGGTGACAAATTGGGTGGACAACAGCAACTCGTGCTGGATGCAGCTGATATTTTAATCGAAATATATATGGCGGAGAGTGCTTTATTGGCAACCCAAAAGAAAATTAAAAACAATCCTGATGCCAATTGGGAAGCACAAATTGCCATGAGTCAACTCAATTTGTTTAATGCAGTTGAAAAAATTAAATTCAAAGCAACTGAAGCAATTTATTCGATTGCCGAAGGCGATGAACTCAAAATGATGCTCATGGGACTCAAACGTTTTAGTAAATATAACAATACGCCTAATTTGAATGATTTGCGTAGAACGATTGCTAAAAAAGTGAGAGAAGATAATAAATATGGCTTTAATGGCTATTAATATTGATTAAAATCGATATTAGACGAATCTATACGCAGAATAGTAGTTTAGTGATATAGTATATTTGTTTTGATTGATAAAACCACAAGTTTTTGCTTGTGGTTTTTTTATTTGTCAATTGCTTGATAATAAGAACTGTTTCATGCCAATAATGTAGCTTTTTGAATTGATTTTTAAGAATAGTTTTAATTTGTGGCACGCTATTTGAAATATATTGAATGAGCGCCTTAAAATGTCTAAATATTTTAAATCGGAACATGCTTTACAAAAACAAATAATGGATTTCCGATTGGGCAATTATTAACATAAAAACTAGTGATATGAAAAACTTACATTTAATTTTAGCAATCGCGATGATGTCGATAAGCACATTGGCACTAGCAGAATTTAGACCCATTAGACACAGAATGGAAGACCCCGTAAAAATAAAAGTCAGAGATGTTGATTTCTATATTTTTCCAAATGGTGAATTTGATTTTAATGCACATCAACGACACAATCGAAGAGGCGGATATTATCAATCCTATGGTGTTCGTGTAGAAAGAGACCGAAGTGGTAAAATCAGAAGGGTAGGTAATGTATATATAAACTACAATCGTTATGCTCAAGTCAGTAGAATAGGCAATGTATTTATTAGATACAACCGAAGAGGATTTATAGAGAAAATCGGTAGAAAACGCTTGAGATACCACAGAGGTGGTTATGTTGTCATCAATGGATATTACGAAGCTTATCCTTCTTATGCATACAGTTCAACCTACTATGGGGGCGCCGATGCCTATCAACAAGATGTTTATGCTTACAATGATTCATCTTGGAATACCTCAGGCTATGATTATGACAATACCGGTAGTGATGATGTATATTACCGCTCGCATCAATCAAAAAATAAAAACAAAAAAGTTAAGGTAAAAGTTAGAAACAGAAGATAGATTTCTGAATAAAAAAAGAAGCTGCCTCTTTGGGCAGCTTCTTAAATTATTATATTAAACTGATGTTATTCAAAATGTAAAAGTGCTTCAATCCAGAATGCAATAAATCCGGCTAAAAATCCCAGCAATGCCAGCCAAGAGATTTTTTTCATATACCAGAAGAAATTTATTTTTTCCATTCCCATGGCTGCAACACCGGCAGCCGATCCAATAATCAAAATACTACCACCTGTTCCGGCAGAATAGGCAACCATATGCCAGATAATATGATCGACAGGATAGGTAAACATACCCATTGAGGCAGCTACCAAAGGTACGTTATCTACAATTGCAGACAGAATACCCAAAAGTACCACTACGATTTCCGTGTTGGGCAAAGTGTGTTGTAGTACTTCGGCCAAATATCTCAAGGAACCCATTTCAATGCCGTTTATTGAACCATAAACCAAGGCTTCAAGGGCACCAACAGCAAGTAAAATTCCTAAAAAGAATAAGATGCTTGACATTTCAATTCTGGAAAGTGCTTTGTGAGCAGAATATAAATGTTTGCGTTCTTCGGTAAAATCTTCTTCGGGGTGAATGTATTCCGATACCAACCAAACAATTCCTAATGAAAGCATCATACCTAAATATGGAGGCAAATGCGTAACGGTTTTAAATACAGGGACAAAAAGAATCATCCCCAATCCTAAATATAGCATAGTAGAGCTACTTAAAAGTTTTTCTACTTCCAAAATATTTTCAAATTCTTCTTTGCTTTTGACTTCTCCATTGAATATCGGCATAAATGAAGCGATACCAAAAGGCACAAGGAAATTAAGAATTGAAGGGATGAATACATGTTCTATCAGACCTGCTGCAGTTACTTTTTTCGCAATCCAAAGCATAGTTGTGGTAACATCACCAATAGGTGAGAAGGCACCACCTGCATTGGCGGCAATGACAATCAGACCGGCATACCACAATCTGGTTTTTTTGTCGGTTACTAATTTTCTCAGTAATGTAATGAGAACAATGGTGGCGGTAAGGTTATCGATAACAGCAGATAAAATAAATGCAATAAAACCAATAATCCAAAGTAGTTTTCGCTTGCTATTGGTTTTTACATAACCCTTTAAGACTTCAAAGCCACGGTGTAAGTCAATGATTTCGACAATCGTCATGGCACCGGTCAAGAAAACCAAAATTTCTGCTGTTTTGGCCAAATGATGCATCAGGGTATTGTGAAAACCTTCAGTAGCAGCCTCTCCACCGCTTAAATAGTTGTAAACGTGTCCTTCCGGATCGATAATATCAAACCAACCCTCGTGAAATCCTATGGCCAATAATGCCCATAAAATGGCAGCGGTTAGCAATGCTGGAACGGTTTTGTCTAGTTTTAGACTATGTTCTGTGGCTATGGCAATATAGCCCAAAACAAAAAGAAGTATCAATATGTTTGTCATAGTAATGATTTTATATAAATTTGCTACAAAAGTATCAAAATAATTTATTCAAATTATAAGATTTATCAGTTATTGCAAAGTTTTTTATTCTTCTAAAATAGCTTATCTTTGCACCCATAAAAAATTGTAATTATGTCAGAAAACAGAGAACACATACAAGTATTGATTTTAGGCTCAGGCCCTGCCGGATACACGGCCGGAATATATGCTGCCAGAGCCGGTTTTAAACCGGTTATCTATACCGGAATGGAGATGGGTGGACAATTAACGACAACCACAGAAGTCGAAAACTATCCGGGTTTTCCCAATGGTTTGCAAGGACCTAAATTGATGGAGAATATGCAAAAGCAAGCTGAACGCTTTGGTACAGAGGTTCGCTTTGGATTGGCTACGGCTGCAAAATTGGCAACAAAAGCCGGTGAAAAACACCTTATTACCATTGATAACAATAAAGAAGTTACAGCAGACACCGTTATTTTGGCAACCGGTGCTTCGGCTATGTATTTAGGGCTTGAAAGTGAGCAGAGACTTCGTGGCGGTGGTGTTTCTGCCTGTGCTACTTGCGATGGATTCTTTTATAAAGGTTTGACCGTAGGGGTCGTTGGTGGTGGCGACGTAGCAGCTGAAGAGGCTAGTTACCTGTCGGGTTTGGCAAAAAAAGTCTATATGTTTATCAGAAGAGATGTGATGCGTGCTTCCAAAGCGATGCAAGACAGAGTAAATAGAATTGAGAATATTGAGATTATGTATCACACTGAAATAGATGAAGTTCTAGGAGACAAATTGGTCGAAGGTGTACGGGTGGTAAACAATCAAACCGGTGAAAAGAAAGTAGTGCCTTTGGAAGGGCTGTTTATTGCCATTGGTCATAAACCCAATACCGATTTTGTCAAAGATCAAATAGATTTGGATGACAGAGGCTATATCATCACCAAAGGGGTTACTACCGAAACCAATTTGCCCGGTGTATTTGCTGCCGGTGATGTGATGGATCCTACTTATCAACAAGCTGTTACGGCAGCCGGTTCGGGTAGTAAAGCAGCCTTGGATGCAGAAAAATATTTGGCAACTTTGGAAGATAATTAATTAATAATAATTTA
>JANTGO010000044.1 GCA_024763015.1 Flavobacteriaceae bacterium | reverse complement strand
AATAATTGCCTGGCTAGTAAACGTTTGTAGCTTGCTGTTCCTCTAATATCGTTTATGGGACTTATTTCTGATTGCAATAGCTTTTCTGCTTCTTTTATGCTTGTAATAGATAATTCTTTTCCTGTTAAAAATTGATTGGTTTTTTCTAATAATTTAGGAATTGCAGCAACACCACCCATAGCAATATTTGCAAAATCTATTTTGTTTTTTGAAGTTGCAATGACACAAGCTGTATTGACACTTGCAATGTCCAGATGTATTCGTTTGCTTACTTTTTCAAAGTTGAACTTTGTATGGTCATTTGGTATCTTAAAGGATATTGCCGTAATGATTTCATCTTTTTGTAAATCGTATTTTTTGTAATCTTGATGAAAATCTTTAAATAAAATCTCTCTTGTTTCTGATTCTTGTTTTTGTGAAAATGTTTTTATGCTAAGTTTGCTGTCTAAAGCCAAAAAGAAGATAGACATATCACCTATAGGGGAGGCATTTACAAAGTTTCCACCAAGGGTTCCCATATTTCTGATTTGCTCGGAGGAAACTAATTTTAAGAAGTTCATTAATTTAGGAAATACTTCGTTTAGTGCTTTGTTTTCTGCTATCTCAGTTACCGTTGTACTTGCCCCGATTTTACAAATTCCGTTCTGAATGCTAATGCCTTTTAGCAATTTTTCTTCTCCTATTAACCTAACATCTTCTGAAGAAAGCCTATCTGCATGACGTACATATAGATCGGTTCCGTTGGCTACAATCGTTTCATTTGTGGATTTGGATTCTGACACTTGACTTTTTAATTCCTTTAATCTTTGAGGAATTGTTTTAAAATATGCGGGTAAAAATCCTTTAGAAATCAAATCGTCTAATGAGCTCGTCTTTTTTAACTCATCCTCTAAAACAATAGTAGCTTTTTCTATGGATTTATAGCCGGTACATCTACAAATGTTTCCACTAATGGCATCTGTAGAAGTAGTTTTGTCAGTATTATTTTTCAAGGCATAACCCGTAAGCGCGACCACAAAACCCGGTGTGCAAAAACCGCATTGTGTAGCGTAATTATCGGCTATTGCTTTTTGCGTAGTTGTTAGTTTTTTCTCTAGATTGATACCCTCAATAGTAACGACATGCTTTAAGTTTGCGTTACCCAAGGGTGAAATGCACGAGGTAATACTTTTGTAGTTTACATGATCATCTTCTAAGGTACCAACCAATACGGTACAAGCACCACAATCGCCTTCACGACAACCGATTTTTGTACCTTTTAATTGTTGGTTTTCACGAATAAAATCCAACAGTGTCATACCGCTTTTAGCAGTCGTTTGTATTTTTTTGTCGTTTAATATAAATGTAATCATAACTAGTGCAAGTTAAGAATAATTGTTGAAAGTCGAAAGTGTTTTGTAGGCGGTTTTTTGTTACAACTTTTACAAACAATTGATAAATACATGTCATTGATATATAAAAAGCATTTTTTTAAAATATGCCTTAGATTCAACGAAAATTGTATAAAAATAGCCAAAAATCACCCCAAAGGGTGAGAAAAAATCACCCCAAAAGATGAGAAATTTTTATAAAGCTTGCTGTACTTTTACAAAAAGAAATAATCACAAAACCAATTTAAAAATAAATCTCATGAAAAAATTAGTTTTTTACGCTTCATTATCATTAGGTATAATGTTGTTGTCAAATTGTAAAAATGACAAAAATACTCCTGTAAACGATAAGCAAGAAATAGCATCTGCGGTTGCTAAAAATGACACTAAATTAAAAAGATACCAAATGTCTTCGGGTATTGTAAAGTATGCAACAAAAATTTCGGGCAAAGTGATGGGCTCTACCATCTCGGGTTCCGGTACCGAAGAATTATACTTTAAAGATTGGGGTAACTTAGAACTCAAAAAATCAGATTCTAAAAAAATAACCAAAATGAATATTTTTGGCCAAAAGAAAACTGATGTTACTGAAGAACATACCATTAATAAGCTGGATAACGGTAAAAGTTATACAGTTGATAATAATAGAAAAATAGTATATTTGCGAAGAGATCCTGCTATGGAAATGATGAAAACTTTTAATGGAGGCAATGTAGTAGATCCCGGAAAAAAAATGCTGGAATCTATAGGCGGAAAGATTATTGGCAAAGAAAATGTACTCGGTTACAATTGCGATGTGTGGCAAATTCCCGGTGGAAAACAATGGATGTACAAAGGATTACCTCTAAAACTAGAAATGACTGTTATGGGCATAACCACAACCAATACAGCAACTTCTGCTAAGTTTGATACGAATGTGCCTGATAAATATTTTGAATTGCCCGATTATCCTATCAAAAAAGAAGAAGGATACCAAAGTGATGAAGCATATGCCAAAGATAAAGCAGAAATGAAAGAAAATGCAAAGAAGATGCAAAATTTAAGCTTTGAGGATTATAAAAAGATGGTTATACAAGACGATCCTGAAGCTAAAAACATGAGCGAAGAAGAACTAAAACAAGGCTATCAAATGATGAAAATGATGGCAAAAAAAATGGGAAAATAATTAGATATTAATAATTAAAAATACAAATGATGAAAAAAATTACACTCTTAACAATGTTGCTGGTTTTTATGAACTTGCAAGCACAACTCGACAATTACGTATTTCAGGAAACATCCGGAAATACTTATGGTTCGCTTACCGGTATGACCGTACTATATAGTGGTTCAGACTACGATGACGAAGAAACGCCAAACATACCTATTGGCTTTGATTTTAAATTTGGAGGACAGACATATAATACGCTTACTATTGGTGTAAACGGCGCTATATCCTTTACCGAAACAAATATTTTCAATACAAATGAATTGCAAAGTACTTCAGCAAATAAGATAAATATGGTGGCACCATTTTGGGATGATTTAAAACTCTTTGCGGCTGATAATGGCGAAATCTCCTACAAAACCTATGGAACAGCACCCAACCGTGGTTTTGTGGTAGAGTGGAAAAATATCCGTCGTTATAGCCAAACCGGCACGATGACTTTCAGTTTATATCTAAAAGAAACGACCAATTATATCAAATTCTTATATGACACTTGTACAGCCAGTACCACAAATGCTTCTATTGGATTTAATTCGAATACAGGATCAGGTACTACCTATGTAAGTCTAAACCCCGATGCTACAACCTCAACTGTTAGTACAACTTATGCTTATAACCAAATTGCCAGCACCGATTTTCCTGCAGGAAAATTATATACTTTTTCACCCAGACCCAGCAATGATTTTAGATTTGAACCACTTGCCATCAGTGTTGATCCCTATAATTCAGCTTGTAGCACAATAAATCTTGCTTATAACACAGGTGCAACCGATTCAGGTGGCAATATTCCATCGGTAGCCAATTATGCCGGTGGCGATGTTTGGTTTATGTTTACGGCGCCTGCCTATGGTGCAGTTGAGTTTGTACGTCATAATAGAGGAGACTGGGACGGTTTGGGATTTGCCGTTTATCCGGCTTCAGCCAATGGAAATGATCCTTCTGTTTACGAAACTATGGTAACTTATCCCGAGGTAGGTGATTCTTTTAAAGTGTTTAATCTTGTACCGGGAGAACAATATCGTTTAAGACTTTGGGAATATGGCAACAACGATCTTGGTTATGTTCAGTTTTGCTTAAATGAATTAAAAAATGATGCGAACAGCAAAGCTTTTGATATTGATGTGCAAGCAGAGAATGCTTCTTCTTATGTAGAAACATATGCCAATAATAATGGTGCTACAGCTTCACCCAACGCTGCTCCGGCTTGTGGAAACTACAATGGAGGCGATGTTTGGTTTAAATTTATAGCCCCAGCCAATGGTCAAGTAGCTGTAGAACATTCAGACATAGCAGGTGATTGGTCTTCATTGGCCTTCGCTGTTTATAGCAGCGCGGGATCAAGCACAGCTTTATTCTGTGATTTTATTCCCATTTCTGGTCATTCAGCTCCATATGATACCAAACTTATTACCGGTCTCACGGCAGGAACAGAATATTGGTTGCGTGCTTGGGATTATGGCAATGATAATTTTGGTGTTTCACCTTTTCACCTAAGAGAAGATTCTACGAATGATATTGAAGATTATGCAGCTTTAGATTTTAAATACTACCCTAATCCTACGAGTAATATAATAAACATCAATGCTAAAAATAATATCGAAACTATTAGTATTACAAATCTAATGGGACAAGAAGTTATAAAAGTACAACCTTCAGCAACGCAAACAAGAGTTAATTTATCTAGTTTACATTCAGGTATTTATTTGATGCGTGTGCAAATGGGTGACCTAATCAAAACGGTAAAAGTGATTAAAAAATAATATTGTTGTTGTTTTTATGATAGCTTACCGGCTATTGAAAAATGCCCGCTTATTTGAGTGGGCATTTTTTATGGATATATTGTATCTTTGTCGCATAGAATGTTAAAATAAAAAATGATGAAAATTGCCATAGGAAATGATCACGCAGGAACCGAATACAAATTTGCCATAATAGATTTACTGGAAGAATTAGGACACAAAGTTGTAAATTTTGGAACCGATACAGATCAAAGTGTTGACTATCCGGATTATATTCATCCGGTTGCTAATGCTGTTGAAAACCAAGAAGTTGATTTCGGAATTATATTATGTGGCAGTGGCAATGGTGCTTCCATAACGGCGAACAAACATCAAGGCGTACGAGCAGCACTTTGTTGGAACAAGGAATTGGTAGAATTGGCACGTATGCACAATAATGCTAATATTTTGGGACTTCCCGCTCGTTTTATTTCAAAATATCAAGCTTTGGAATTTGTCGAAACTTTTTTAAACACAGTTTTTGAAGGTGGCAGACACGAACGAAGAATTGAAAAAATTCCCGTTCAAAAATAGATATGTCAAATCTTTTTATTCTTTTATTTTCTGTTTTTTCAGCGCTGCCAAATACAGGCAACCTGATTATTAGTTTTGACAAACCTGTCAATCAGGGGAACTTGCTCGTATTTGTTTACGATAAACCCGACGGATTTCCTAAAAATAAAAAACAGATTTACCGTAAAGAGATCATAAAATGTCAACAAACAAAACAAATTGTATTATCCGATTTGCCATATAAGTCTTATGCTATTATTGTTATTCATGATGTAAACAATAATCAAAAAATAGATCGTAACTGGATTGGCTTCCCTGCTGAACCTTATGCGATTAGCGGAAAGCATTCTTTTCGTTTAGCCCCGCCGTTATACAAGGATGCCCAATTCGATTTTAAAGACGACAAACAGGTGCTTTACCTGTCTTTTTAGAATACTGCTAAAAATACAAAACATAGGACACTTAGTGATTTAAATAATTGTGCCGAATGCCGGATTTAAGGATATAAATAAAATATCAATTCAATAATTATGAATTAATCTCGACAAGATTTAAAAATAAATCATAGCTCGAAAACATCGTGTTATAACCTTTTTTTGAAAAATAATCCTTAACTTTTTCACGACTTCCGGTTGCCATAAAAAAATCACCGCCCCAAGCACCCAAACTTTTGATACTTCCTTCAAAATCAGGGAACAAACTTTGTTTCAGACTTGGGCGTTGCAGTAAGTTAGACATTATTGTTTCGTGTCTGTCGATTAGTTTGTTAAATGTTTTTAAATCCTTTGCCTTTTCCATATCAAGCGTAATTTGAGTGATTTCATCAATGATTTCATCACTGGTTGGAATATCCTTAAAGTTATCGATTTCCTCGCTTGTACTTTGCTTTTTGTTGCGGTAAACAAACCAAACTTCATCTGAATAATTTATAAAAGGAGTTGCCTCTATCCATGTAATCTGTGGTGATTTTTGGTAATAACTAATTCGTGGGGTTACCACCATTCCTTCTTCTACATCAAAATCGAGCCAATAAATAATAGGTTTATCTTCAAGACCAACGGCTATGTCATAACCACTTCCTTTTTTAAATACTTCATCGTTAAGCACAAAAGCAGAAATTCCACTCCATTTTTGGAGGTTTACCAAAAAACCGGCAGAGGAGCCAATACCCCATTTTCTGTCATAATCTATGAGGCTGGTAAATTGTTTGGGTACTTCAAATAAACACTTTCTTTTTGCTTGGATAAATTGAAGAGCTGTTTGTACATTTTTGGCAATTTCGACATTGTCCGTTTCGATAATCTCTTGTAAATCCAAAGAGAATTTCGCTTGAAACCATCGTCCTGAAATATCATCATATGCCTCATAACTTTCCCAGAGGTGATAGGGCGTTTTGGTGTCGATGACTTCTAAATTTTGTCCATAACCGTAAGTTGGAATGGCTAGCGCTTTGGCACCCCTCAATACGGTATATTCGCCGCTAATCATTAATTTTCCGTGGGTATAATACTTTCCGTTGGTATAATATGACATATCTGATTGTTTTTTCGCTAAATAATTTCAAACATTTTTCCTGCCAGACTTGCAACGACACCGTTTAGTTCCATATTGAGCAAATTTTGTGCGGTTTTTGAGATGGGCATTTGTAGTTGAAAAGCCATCTCGTCCAGAGATGTCTTGCCTTTTTCTTGTAAGAAATCAAATATTTTTTGTTCGTCCTCATTCAAATCTACAAAGAGGTTGAGCTGTCGGTTGGTCGTTTTTTTCTCTTGGACTTCCCATTGCAATATTTCAATGATATCAGTAGCAGAAGTTATGAGTGCCGCTTGGTTTCTTTTGATGAGGTTGTTGCATCCCAAACTGTAAATATCCGTAGCCCTGCCCGGTACAGCAAAAACATCGCGGTTGTACGAATTGGCAATATCTGCCGTAACCAATGAGCCGCCTTTTTTCCCTGATTCAATGATGACAGTCGCTTCTGACAAACCGGCTACAATACGGTTTCGTTTTAAGAAATTATTGCGATCTACTATGTCCGAATGCCAAAATTCAGAAATCAAACCGCCGTTTTCTAACATTTTATGGGCAATTTTCTTATGAATGCTTGGGTAAATACGATTAAATCCGTGTCCTAAAACACCGATGGTGGGTAAATTGTGTTTCAAGGCATTTAAGTGCGCTTCTACATCGACACCATACGCCAATCCACTAATGATTAATGGTTTGTGTTCGGCTAATCCTTCAACAATCTCTGCAACCATTCGTTTGCCATAAGGTGTTATATTACGCGTGCCGACGATGCTGATTACTTTTGATTGATTGATGTTAAAATTTCCTTGTTGAAAATACAAAATTGGACCATCTGGAGCGTGAAATAGCTTGGTGGGGTAGTCATCATCAAAAATACTGACCACTTGTAAATGCATTTTGGCAATATATTTGATTTCTTCTTCGACACGAGGCCAATCATCAAAATTTTTTATGCCTTGCAACATAAACGTACCAATCTCAGGCAAATCGATTTTGTTTTTCTTGGCTGCTTCAAAAATGCTTTGTGCCGAGCCAAAATGTCGCAAGAGTTTTTTGGCGGAAATATCGCCCACGCCTTTAACTTTTTGGAGTGCCAGCATATAAAATAATTCGTTCTCGGTCATCGATGCAAAAATTATGAAGTTTATTAAAACACAAAGATAATGAAAACAAAATAAGCGCAAAATTGATAAACATTGCTTATTTTTGTGAAAATAAATATTTAAAACCTATGAATTCAATATTTTACAAGCGATTTTTTAGCATTCTTTTCTTTTTATCATTCTATTTTGCTACGGCACAGAACCCATATTTTGATATTAGCAAACAGATGGAAATTTACAATGATATGCTAAAAAAATTGAGCACCAATTATATAGATGAAATAAATTTTGGCGATTTAATTCAGAAAACCAACCGCAAAATGCTCAATGGTCTCGACCGTTTTACAACCTATTATGACGAGCAAGGGATATTAGACCAAAAAATGCGACAAGAAGGACATTTCGGCGGAATGGGAATCAGTATGCAAATAAAAGATTCTGCTATTTTGATTACACGAATTTACAAAAACACACCCGCTGCTAATGAAGGACTACAAGTAGGTGACCAAATAATTGAAATCGAGAACAAGAAAGTCTCCGATATGAACAGAAAAGTGGCTTCTAGTATTCTGAAAGGAGAAAAAGGAAGTAAAATCGCTTTGGTAATCAAGAGAAATGGAAAAATTATCAACAAAAAGATTACGCGTGACGATATTCCGCTAAATGCCGTTACATCAACAAAATTGGTAGGCGATATAGGTTATATTAGATTTGTGAAGTTTAATCAAAAAGCATCGAGCCAAACCAAAATGGCTTTGTTGGATTTAAAAAAACAGGGTGCCAAAAAAATCATTATCGATGTACGTGGCAATCCTGGTGGTTTGTTAAACGAAGTCGTAAAAATTGTCAATTTTTTTGTGCCCAAAGGCAAAGTAGTTGTAACGACCAAAGGACGGTTCAAAAAATATGACAAAACCTATCTCACCAAAAACGAATCTATCGATGAGGAAATTCCCATTGTGATTTTGGTCAATAACCATTCCGCTTCGGCTTCGGAAATTTTGTCCGGCTCGCTTCAAGATTACGACAGAGCCGTGATTATTGGCGATACGACTTACGGCAAGGGATTGGTACAGCGTACCTTTAAACTCAAATACGGAACTTATATGAAACAAACCATTTCAAAATATTTTATTCCATCCGGTCGATTGATTCAAAAAATTGATTATTGGCATCGCGATAAAAACGGAAAACCATTGTTGATGAGCGAGAATTTACCCGAAAAAAACTATCAAACAGCCCACGGACGTACAGTGCATAATTTGGGAGGCGTTATTCCGGATATTGTAATGGAAGACGAAATAAACAATCCGTTGATTCGTGATTTGTTAAAGAAAAATGTATTGTTTGACTTTGCCACTTGGTATTATTATAACAAGGAAAAACCCTCGTATGCTAGTGCTTTTAGCTTGAATGACAAGGATTTTGAATCCTTTTTAAACTACTTAAAACAACACGACATTCATCCGCAAACCCATACGGAAAAAACGATAAAAAAAGCCTACGAAAAAGCTTTAAAAGAAAAACAAAGAAAAACAATTACCGATTCTTATAAAAAACTTTTGGAAGCTTATGCACAAGAAAACCTTAAAACGATACAAGCACATAAAGACCAAATTTTGGATTTGATAGCGCGAGATTTGGTTTATCGGTATTTTTATATAGACGGATATACCGAATACACTTTGCAAAAAGACCAAATGATTTTAGAAGCCAAAAAAGTATTGAACGATTCGGCACGGTATCATATGATATTGCATAACTAATGCGAATGGTTTATTTACCCGGGCATTCCTTAATAACAGCCGGTTTGATATGTTTATTGCCATAATTTTTGTCAAAGGCCTTTGCAAATTCTTTGGCTAATTTTTTAGCCGTTTGGTCATAAGCATCGTGGTCTGCCCAAGTGTTTTTTGGGATTAAAATGCCGGTTGGTACATCGGGTACTTCAGCGGGAATGTTTAAATGAAACAGTTTGTCATATGTAAATTTTACATTTTTTAATTTCCCTTCTAAGGCGGCATCTACCATTTTTCGGGTATAAGACAATTTCATTCGTTTGCCGGTTCCGTAGGCACCACCTGTCCATCCGGTATTGATAAGATAAACATCAGTCTTGTGCTTTTTCATTTTTTTACCCAACATATCGGCATAAATATCAGGATTTAAAGGCATAAAAGGTTGTCCGAAAAATCTAGAAAAAGTTGCTTGCGGCTCTGTAACACCGGTTTCAGTTCCGGCGAGTTTGGAGGTGTAACCCATCAAGAACCAAAGCATGGCTTGCTCCGGATTTAACTTGCTGATGGGGGGCAATACGCCATAAGCATCAGCTGTTAAAAACAAAATGGTTGAAGGATGCCCCGATGTAGATGATTTCTTAATATTTTTTAAGTAATATAGCGGATAGGAGGCACGTGAATTTGGTGTAAGTCTTGTGTCAAAAAAATCAAATTTTCCGGAAGGATAAATCATTGCATTTTCAACAATCGAGCCGTGTTTTTTGTAATTGTCTTTGTGCATCACGGCATCGTAGATATCGGGTTCTTTGTCGTGTGTGATATCGATCATCTTGGCATAGCAACCATTCTCAAAATTGGCAACGCCTTGCTCGCTCCAACCGTGTTCGTCATCACCTAATAATTTTCGTTTGGGGTCGGCAGACAAGGTTGTTTTTCCGGTACCTGACAAACCGAGCAACAGGGCAGCATCTCCTTTTTTACCTACATTGGCAGAGCAGTGTAGGGGTAGTATTTTTTCGAACGGCAACAGATAATTCATCGTGGTAAAAAGCATTTTTTTCATACTGCCCATATAAGCAGAGCCTATGATGACACCGATTCTGTTTTCAAAATCCGTAGCCACAACCATATTGGAAGTTTCGCTGTCTAAATCATCTTCTGCATGTACTTTGGCATCGATTTCTTTATTGCTTAATTTTCGTAAAAGCCCTTTGTATTTTTTTGATTTTAATTTTTTGTAAGGCAAATGCAAGAGTAAAAACGCTTGCTTTTTATAAATACTTTTTTGAATATCTTTGGGAACAGGTCTAAACATATTATCGGTAAACAATGCTGCCAGAGCGTGGGTGGTAATGGTCGTCACCGGTAAGGCATAATGCACGTCAGCGCCCACCACACGGTCGGTTTGGTATAATTTTTCTTCGCTTTTTAGGTAGTGCAAAGCATCATCTACCAGCAAATTAAAAGTGTTCTCACCGATGGGTAAATTATTTGGAGAGGACCAATCTATATATTTTTTGGTTTTATCGCGCTTGACAATTACAGTATCTTTAGGACTGCGACCGGTTGATTCTGCCGGCGTCCAAGTTGCCAACGCACCGTTTTTTGAGATGATTGCTTCCTTATTTTCTACTGCTTTCTCAATCATTTTTTTACGACTGGGATTGGCCATAATTTGTTTTGAATGTTTTTTTATAAACTGAGTTATCTTTTGTCTATTGTTCATAATAATGTTTTTTACTTTCAGCCAGTAAATATATTGTATTTATCAATTCATTTTATTTAAAAATGATAAAATACTTTTTATTTAGTAAGCTATGGTATATATTTGCGCTAATTTGTATAAATATACTCGCAAAATAAACTAAAAAATGAGAAAAATATTATTGATAGGCGCAGGAAAATCTACTTCCTCCTTGATGAACTATTTAAAAGAAAAATCTGAAATCGAAGATTTACATATAACGGTAGTTGATAAAAATTTAGATTTAGCCAAAAGAATAATGGGTGATCATCCACGTGTTTCGCTACAAAATATCGATATATTTAACGATGAAGCCCGCTACAATGCTATAAATAACGTCGATATCGTTATCTCAATGTTGCCGGCACGTTTTCATATGCAAGTAGCCCGCGATGCGGTGAAACTGGGCAAGCATATGGTTACAGCTTCTTATATTAGCAAAGAGTTGATGGAATTAGATGCGGAAGTAAAAGCCAAATCTTTGGTGTTTATGAACGAGATTGGTTTGGACCCCGGTATTGACCATATGAGTGCAATGCGCGTGATAGACCAAATAAAATCCAAGGATGGAAAAATGCTCTTGTTTGAATCTTTTACCGGTGGTTTGGTAGCACCCGAAAGCGATGACAATTTATGGCACTACAAATTTACTTGGAACCCTAGAAACGTTGTGGTAGCCGGACAAGGTGGTGTGGCAAAATTTCTACATGCCGGAGAATTCAAATATATTCCTTACCATAAACTATTTAGAAGGACGGAATTTCTAAATATCGATGGATATGGCCAATTTGAAGCGCTTCCCAATAGAGATTCGCTTAAATATCAAAATATTTATGGATTAGAAGATATCCGTACATTATATAGAGGTACCATTAGGCGGGTCGGTTATTCTCGTGCTTGGAATGTCTTTGTGCAATTAGGGATGACGGATGACACTTATGAAATGGAAAATTCCGAAGATTTAACCAAACGCGATTTTATCAATGCTTTTTTGCCTTACAGTCCGACGGATTCAGTAGAATTAAAATTGCGTCAATATCTCAAAATAGAACAAGACGATGAACTTTGGTTTAAGTTGCTTGAATTGGATCTATTTGACGACAAAAGCAAAATCGGACTCAAAAATGCAACACCCGCGCAATTGTTGCAAAAAATATTAGAAGATAAATGGACGCTCAAACCCGATGACAAAGATATGATTGTGATGTATCATAAATTTGGTTACAAACAAGGAGAGGAATTAAAACAAATCGATTCGCAATTAGTGGTAAAAGGGGATGACCAAATATATACAGCTATGGCAAAAACAGTTGGATTGCCGGTAGCCATTGCAACGATAAAAATTTTGAATGGTGAAATAAAAACACCGGGTGTACAACTACCCATTACGGCTGAGGTTTATAATCCGATTCTCAAAGAACTGGAAGATTATAGCGTTGTATTTAATGAAAAAGAAGTGCCGTTTCAGTGTTACAATCCTAATTTTGTAGCCGGATAAGATTGAAAAACTAAACTTTAATACAATTTAACATTAAGAAGTAGCGTTTATCTTAAATAAGTAGTAATTTTGCAGTATAAAAAATACATTATGGAAGCAAACGAACAAAACAATTCAGGAATTTTAAAAGTCTTAGTAGGATTATTGGGGGCGCTTATCTTGGTGATTGGCTACTTTACCTATAGTTTCTACAACGATGCCAAAGACGCTAAGGATGCCAAAGTAGTCTTACAAGAAGAAAAACAACAAGTACTCAACGATTTGGAAGAGCTAAAAGTAAATTATACCCAAGCGATTACCGAAAAGTCTGAAGTGTCCGACCAGTTAAAAGATGCCAAAGGACGTATTGAGACTTTAATAGCAGAAGTAAAAAAACAAAAACACATCAATATTGGTGTGATTAGAAAATATAAAAAGGAAATCGCGGTACTTAAAGCCCAAAGAGATGAACTCTACAAAGTTGCTGATTCACTACGGACGGCAAATATGAATTTGGTGGTGCAAAAAGATAGTATCACAAATGATTTGAACCAGCAAAAACAATACAATGATACCTTGCTCAATAAAAATGAAAAATTAGCGCAAACGGTATCCAAAGCTAAAATTTTATATCCGACCGGATTAAAAGCAGTGGGCGTAAAAATTAGAAGTTCCGGTAAAGTGATCGAAACATCAAGACACAGAAGGGCACAACAAATAAGAGTGTGTTTTACGGTTCCTAAAAACGATATTTTAGAATACGGACCTCAAAAATTTTATATTAGAGTGGTTAATGCTAGCGGTGATACCATCGGGGAAAATCAAGTGATAACTGTTGGTGATAAAAAAGTGGTTATAAGTAAAGTAGAAGAAATTGTGTATGAAAATCAAGCTATTGACGTATGTTCTTTTGTAAAACCCGCAGATAAGGACAATGAGATTATTAAAGGAGACTATTTAGTTGAAATATACCACAACGGGCAAAAAGTAGGCACGACAAATATGCTTTTGAAATAAGTTATAACTTATTGATACGGTAATATTTGAAAAAATTAAAATCTCGCGCAACTGTGCGAGATTTTTTTATTGCTTGGTTTTTTTAGAAATTTAACCCGAAGAATTATACAATAATCCAAAATTGAGCTAAAAAATACACAATTTTTTTTAAATGAAAATAGTTTTCAAATATTCCAAGCTTTTAGCTCTCTTAAACTAAAATGATAATTAACAACCACTCCTTTATGTTCGCCATTTACCACATCGCCCTTGCCTGATTTTCTTCTAAACCTTCTTTTTGCTCCATATTTGCGATAAATATTTTCTAAAACTTTAATTTTTTGATAAAAATATAGACTTTTATCTTCCGGAACAATACAAGGTCTGTGTTGCAAAACCCAAATAATCGACAGAGGGACTTTTTCTTTGTGATAAATCTCGATGTATCTTTGTAAATCACTTAGATTTAACGCAATCGTTTCCGAAGGTAGTAAATCTGCATCGGGAAGTATCTTTTTTACACTCATAAAAGTTCTTCTTTGCGCCTTTACTTCGAGATAGGAAACAATTTTTTGATTCTTCTTTATCACGATATCTGGATAGCCATCTTTTTGACATTTGCTTGCCTGAAAGCCCTTTTCTATTAATTTGTTTATGATGATGTTTTCTTGTTGCTCAGCAAATTCAACGTCATTGGTAAAAATGTATTTCTTTTTACTAATACCATCACATCTCGTCGGACAATTATTACAATCATATATGTATGCTGACAACTTGTAATATTCCATTCTTTATTTTCCTAAATAATTAACTTGTAAAATCATTTATAGTTACATAATCTAAAACACACCTCAATTTTAATGGCTTAAATAGGTTTTGATATACTGTTCTCTCAAATCATCAATAGATACCAAGTTCCCATTTCTTTCGACATACCAAAATTTCCAACCGTTATTGGATTGTTTACCCAAAAAAATAGCACTGACTTTGTGAATGGAAGCAACCAATCCTTCGCCGGTTTCAATACTTGCATTTGCTAGAACTGTGGCTGCATATTTTTTATCTTTACTGCATATTTTTTCGCCAACCTTCACCAAATCTTTTTCGATAAGGTTGCCGAAAGGCACTCTAGGTGGTTTGGTTTCTATCTTGTAATGTAACAATTCATCTTTTAAAGGAACTATTTTTTCAATTCTTTTTGTCGCTTCTTTTACGTAAAATGCTTCTTTTTCTATTCCTATAAAGTTTCGTCCAAGACGTTTCGCAACCGCCCCTGTTGTGCCACTGCCCATAAACGGATCAAGAATAACATCGCCTACGTTCGAACTTGCTAAGATTATTCTAGATAACAATTCTGAAGGTTTTTGCGTAGAATGCACTTTATTTCCATCTTTGTCCTTCAATCTTTCTTTTCCGTTCGCTATCGGGATATACCAATCACTACGCATTTGCTTGTCGCCGTTAAAGGCTTTCATGGCTTTATAGTGAAAAGTGTATTTTGCCGTTTTGCTCTGAGCCGCCCAAATCATTGTTTCATGTGCATTGGTAAATCGTGTACCTTTAAAATTTGGCATCGGGTTGGTTTTGACCCAAACGATATCGTTTAAGAACCAAAATCCAATGTCTTGCATGATGGCACCCACTCTGTAAATATTGTGGTAACTGCCAATGACCCAAATAGTACCATTATCCTTTAAGACTCTTTTACAAGCTTGCAACCAATTTTTTGTAAATTCATCATACAGTTTCAACGAATCAAACTGATCCCATTTATCAAACACACCGTCAACTTTGGTTTGGTTTGGACGATACAAATCATTTTGTAACTGTAAATTATACGGCGGATCGGCAAAGATTACATCTACGGATTTAGGGGGTAATTTTTCGAGTATTTCGAGATTATCACCAAGTAAGATTTTATTTAAATATTTCTCTATCTCATTCATTAATATTTTC
>JANTGO010000043.1 GCA_024763015.1 Flavobacteriaceae bacterium | reverse complement strand
AAAAATATTTTAAAATAATTTTTGTAGCTTGCCAAAAAAAATGAATCTTATGAAATACGTTTTGCTGAGCTTGCTGACTTTCTTAATAGGTTACTTGTTTTTGAGAACCGGATATTATGCATCTGTCAAAAACCCTTATGCACAAGAGATGATTTTGATTGTTTTGGGTACCATTGCAACTATTTTGATTACGGCTGCATTGTTAAACAAACAAACGGAACTGGAATTGTCAAAAGAATATGGTGTTAAATTGTTTGAGCTTAAATCTCAAATATATTTGGACTTAATCAATTTTTTAGAAAAAATTGTAGTAGATGAAAATTTAACAAAAAAAGATTTGGTAACGCTTGAATTTTTAAGTCATAAAATTTCTCTGGTTGGAAGTCCGCAAGTCTTGCAAGAGTATTCTAACTTTATCGATATTATTAAAAATGCAGTCCAAGATTACAAAATCTCTGAAACAGATTTTGACAAGATATCAGCAGCCTTGGCAAATTTGTCTTTTAAGATTCGATACGATTTGATTCAAAAAGAAAGCAATGAGACTTTAAATATTGAAAATATTATCAAGAAAAATATAAGCAAATTTTAATAAAATTGTAGTACTTTTATCGTCTCAATTTATCATTGAATAATTATGAACAAAAGCGAAAAATTTTATCAGGAAATAACCGAAGGATATACGTTTAAAGGTGATTCCTTTGTTATTGGAGGGGCTATGTTAGATGGAGAGCCCATCCAAGATTTATTGGTAAAAGTGCCTTTAAAAACCTTAAACAGGCACGGATTGATTGCCGGTGCCACCGGAACGGGTAAAACCAAGTCCTTGCAAGTAATGGCAGAGCAATTGTCAGAAAAAGGAATTCCGGTTTTATTGATGGACTTAAAAGGTGATTTAAGCGGATTGGCAAAACCAAGCCCCGGACATCCAAAAATTGACGAAAGAATGTCAAAAATCGGGCTGGAATTTATCCCCAAAGGTTTTCCGGTTGAAATGTTGTCGCTTACCGGTAAAGAAGGGGTGCAACTACGAGCTACGGTTTCAGAATTTGGACCCATTTTGCTTTCCAGAATTCTTGATTTAAACGACACACAAGGCAGTATCATTGCTGTTTTGTTCAAATATGCCGATGACAAAAAGTTGCCTTTGGTCGATTTGAAAGATTTAAAAGAATTGATTAAATGGGCAACCGGTGAAGGAAAAAAAGAGTTTCAAGAAGAATACGGACGACTTTCTACGGCTTCAACGGGTTCCATATTGCGAAAAGTGGTCGAATTAGAGCAACAAGGCGCCGATATTTTCTTCGGCGAACCTTCTTTTGATATTGAAGACCTCATGCGCATAGACGATGAAGGACGCGGTATTATCAGCATCATTAGATTAACGGATATTCAAGACAAACCCAAGCTGTTTTCTACTTTTATGTTGCAGTTACTTGCTGAGATTTATGCCAAGATGCCTGAGCAAGGCGACTCAGACCGTCCCGAATTGGTTTTCTTTATCGACGAAGCACACCTTATTTTTAAAAATGCTTCAAAAGCTTTGCTGGAACAAATAGAGTCAATCGTCAAACTAATTCGTTCCAAAGGCGTGGGAATTTATTTCGTAACACAAAATCCCAAGGATATTCCCAATGAGGTATTGGCGCAATTGGGACTCAAAATTCAACACGCTTTACGTGCTTTTACGGCCAAAGATCGACAAGCTATCAAGTTGGCTTCTCAAAACTTTCCGCTTTCGGACTATTACGATACCGACGAAGTGCTTACTTCCTTAGGAATCGGGGAAGCTTTGGTAACCGCTTTGGGCAGAAAAGGACGTCCCACTCCATTGACAGCCACGCTAATGCGTGCACCGATGAGTCGTATGGATATCTTGACCGATAGCGAACTCAAAGAAGTTTTGTCACAATCTAAACTCAAAGAAAAATACGAAGAAGTAATCGATAAGAAAACGGCTTACGAAATTTTAAAAGTTAAGATAGACAAAGCCGAAGAAGAGAAGGAAGCCATAAAGGAAAAGAAGAAAGCCAAAAGGAAAAAAGAAGAACCCGGAATGATCGAAAAAGTTGCCAAAAGTTCTGTCGGCAGGATGATTATCAGAGAAGTAACACGTTCCTTATTAGGTGTTTTGGGTATTGGCTCCGGATATCGCCGTCGCAGACGTTAACAATTAGAAAAAATACTAAATAAAACTGAAAATTAACACATGAAACCACCACGTATAATTTTTTTTACACACAGAGATATAATTATGGTGGTTACATATGTTACCACTAAAAAAATATTAAATTATAACATATGAAAAAATTAACATTAATCGTAGCTTTAATCATCATTTTTGCCTCTTGTCAAAATCAAAACAATGATTATATCATAAAAAATAAACAAGTTGGAAAAATTACCGATACAACGACCGTTGCGCAGATGAAGGACTTGTATAAAAATGATTCAATCGTAAAGAAAACAGAAGGAGAATCGGCCTTTAATGCTTATGACGAATATACCATTATCGACAAGAAAACAAACAACGTATTATTGCTTGTTACTCCGCAAAGAATTAATGATGAGACTTCTAAAATCAGTAGGGTAGATGTCAAAAGCGATTTGTTTAAAACCCAAAAAGGCACCAACCTTCATTCTGATTTTGGCACATTTAAAAAGAATCATAAGATTGGTAAAATTGAAGAAACCTTTAAATATTTACTTATTTTTGTAGATGATTTGAATGCAACCATCGATATGTCAAAAGATGTCTTGCCGCTAAATGCTAGAAATGATAGCAGTATAAAAGTAGATGAAACGATGATTCCGGATGATGCCAAAATCAAGCATTTTGTCGTTTTTTTGAATGAATAATGCAAACTTTTTTACAAAAATTAGCCCTTGAAATTGTAAAATTCCCCGATTTTACCCGCTTAACTATTGTCTTGCCCAACAAAAGGGCGAGTGTGTTTCTCAAAAAGGAATTGGTAACTTTGTTAGACAAGCCCGTAATCAGTCCTAAGATTATTAGCGTTGAAGATTTTTTTGAGGAATTATCGCCTTATCAATCTGTGGATTGGCTGCCCTTGTTATTCCATTTTTATCAAACTTATAAAGATGTGTACAAGGATAAAGCACAATCTTTTGATGAGTTTATGAAGTGGGCGCCTTCTGTTTTACAAGACTTTAACGATATCGATACCTATAGAATCGATGCAAAGGAAGTATTCACCTATATCAACGAGGTCAAGAAAATAGAGGATTGGCAATTGCGTCCAGACAGCCCCAAATTGATTACGGATTATTTAAAGTTTTATGCTTCATTATTTGACTTATATAAAGATTTAATCCGTCGTTTGTCTGAGCAATCTTTGGCATATCAAGGGATGATTTATAGATATGTTGCCGATCATATCGAAGAAATTTCAAAAGATTTTCAAGAGCATTCTTTGATTTTTGCAGGATTTAATGCCTTAAACCAAGCCGAAGAAAAGGTGTTCAAATACTTGCAGCTCGAAGGCAAAGCCAAGATATTTTGGGATGCTGATGTGTATTATTTAGACCGAAAGTTTGAAGCCGGCTTTTTTTTGCGTCGCTATCAAAAGCAATTTCCCGATTTTAATTGGGTTTTTGACAATTTTTCGCAAAGCAAGGATATCGAAATCATCGGTGTTTCCGGTCAAACATCTCAAGCACAAGTCATTGGCGATATAACCGCTTCATTAATCCACAATTCTACAGCCGATCTCGATAAACGCTTGCTAAATACAGCCGTAGTGCTCAATGAGGATAATATGCTTTTACCCATTATCAATGCGTTGCCGGATTCGATTCCTGCTCTGAATATTACTTTGGGTTTCCCCGTAGGGCAATTGCCTATTACACAACTGTTTGAACAATCTTTAAAGCTCTATTATGAGTTTGAACAATACCAAGCATTTAGTGTGGATACCTTAAGCGGATGGGTGCATCAAAACTATTTGGAACAACTGTTTTCTGCTGAGGAATGGCAGCAAAATGAACGTTTTTTAGAAAAAATAGCCCGTTTCAAGACCAAGATGATTTCGCCAAAAAGATTACTGCCTTTACTGGAAGACAAGCAAACTTTGCTTAAATCCATCTTGTCATCCGATTACAAAACCGATAGTCTTTTTGAAGCTTTTTCTAAGATGTTGGAAATGCTTGAAAAACTGGAAATTAATGAAATAGATCAGTTGGCACTGGTAAAATTATCAACACTTTTTTCTAATTTGCAGGACTTTATCCAAGAAACAGGTGAAATCAAAACGATTAGAACCTTGCAGGTGCTTTTTAAAAAATTATTGTACAAAGAACGTTTGGCATTTGAAGGCGATCCTTTGGAAGGTTTACAAATAATGGGTATTTTAGAAACGCGACTGCTCGATTTTGAGCACGTTATCATCAATTCGGTTAATGAAGGCATCATTCCCAATGGAAAGAATACTCCCTCAATGATTCCCTTCGAACTCAAAAAGCATTTTGGATTGCCAGGTCACTATGAGCAAAACGCAGTTATGGCTTATCATTTCTATAGATTGATACAACGAGCTTCAAAAATTACTTTGATTTATAACACTGACGATTCCGGAATTGGCAACGCCGAGCAAAGCCGTTTTGTAACCCAATTGGAAAACGAATTAGATAAAAATCTGCACCATTTTCATAAAAAATCGCTAAAACTACAAGCAGATTTGTTGCCGGCAGCGCTAGAAAGTATCGTAAAAGATGAAGGTGTTATCAAAAGATTGGAAGAAATAAATAAAAAGGGGTTTTCACCATCCGCCTTGAATGTTTACTTAAGAAATCCGGTAGATTATTATAAAAAATATATCCTTAAGCTCACCGAATACGAAGACGTTGACGAAGGCATTCCGGCTTATACTTTTGGAAAAATCGTACACGATGTGATGGATATGCTTTATAGTAAACGCAAAGGAGAAGTTTTAAACTTAAAGGATTTTGATGAAATGCTAAAAAAATATGAAGCATTGGCACTTCAACAGTTCGTTTTTTATACCTTTGGTGATGATGTTTCCGCTATGCCGCCCATTGTGGGTAAAAACCTAATTGCTTTTGAAATCATCAAAAAGAACATCAAAGATTTGATTTTGATGGACAAAAAATTGGTCATAAACGGCAATGTTCTTGAAATAATAGAAGTAGAACAAGATTTATATGCAGAACTATCTTTAGCCAATAGAAGAGTAAAAATTATCGGAAAAGTTGACCGTATTGATCGCCTAAATGGTACTTTGCGAATTTTGGATTATAAAACCGGAAGTACTTTGCCCAAAGATGTTTCGATTGGTTCAACAAAAGAAGGGCTGCAGTTCGAAAAACTTTTAGAAAACAGCAAACCAAAACTGGTCCAATTGTTTACCTACGCTTGGTTGTATATGAAAACAGGAAACATATTGGTAGCGGATATTCCTTTTGAATTGGGCATTTTATCTACCCGAAATATAAGTTCTGGAATGATCAAAGCGAAAATTATCAATCAAACCGAAATTGATTTTGAAAAAATAGAGGCATTTGAATCACAGTTAAAAATACTCCTGACGGAATTATTTGATATTAATATTCCTTTTGTCGAAAGGGAAATTTAATTAAATATATCAAATTATAGCTCTAATATTTTTTTGCTTGCCTACGATTAAATGCTTACTTTTGCGACTTTATGAAAACAGCTCAATCCAAATATATTTTTGTTACCGGTGGCGTCGCATCTTCGCTCGGAAAAGGGATCATTTCTGCCTCTTTGGCAAAATTGTTACAAGACCGGGGTTTCTCTGTTACCATTCAAAAATTGGATCCTTATATTAATATCGATCCGGGTACGCTTAATCCTTATGAACACGGAGAGTGTTTTGTAACGGATGACGGCGCTGAAACCGATTTGGATTTAGGACATTACGAACGCTTTTTAAACATTCGCACCTCGCAAGACAACAACGTTACGACGGGCAGGATTTACCAAAGTGTTATAGACAAAGAACGCCGTGGTGCGTTTTTAGGTAAAACAGTCCAAGTTATACCACATATTACAGACGAAATCAAGAACCGGATTCAACGATTGGGCAACAAAGGGATTTATGATATTGTCATAACCGAAATTGGTGGAACCGTTGGTGATATTGAATCTTTGCCTTATATCGAAGCGGTTAGACAACTCCATTGGGAGCTAGGCGATGACAATGTAGCCATTATTCACCTTACTTTGGTGCCGTTTTTGGCAGCAGCCGGTGAATTAAAAACCAAACCGACACAGCATTCTGTTAAATTTTTGATGCAAAGCGGTGTGCAACCCGACGTATTGGTTTGTCGTACAGATCGACCATTGTCCGAATCGATTCGTCGTAAAATAGCCTTGTTTACCAATGTAAAATTGGGCAATGTTATTGCATCCTTGGATGCCGAAACCATTTATGATGTGCCCTTGCTGATGCAAGCTGAGCAATTAGATAAGGTAATTCTAAATAAGCTAAATTTACCAAAAGGAAACGATCCTAAATTAATAGAGTGGAAGGCGTTTCTGGATAAATTTAAACATCCAAAAGATACCATAAAAATTGGTTTAGTAGGAAAATATGTGGAATTACATGATGCTTATAAATCCATACATGAATCCTTAATTCATGCAGCAACATATAACCAATTAAAGTTGGATATTAAATGGATTCACTCCGAAAAATTGTCTGATGCAAAAATTATTTCGGCTTTAAAAGATGTTGATGCTGCGGTGGTTGCCCCCGGTTTTGGCGAACGAGGCGTGCCGGGAAAAATGACGGCTTTAAAATATGCTAGAGAAAACAATTTGCCATTATTAGGCATTTGTTTTGGAATGCAGATTGCCGCTATTGAGTTTGCTAGAAATGTATTGGGATTATCCGATGCAGATTCTACGGAACTAAACCCGGAAACCAAAGAACCGGTCATCAGTTTGCTTGAAAATCAAAAATTAGATTTGTTAGGCGGCACGATGCGATTGGGTGCGCAAACTTGTCGCTTAGAAAAAGACTCAAAAGTATATAAAATATATGGAACTGAAACAATTTCCGAACGACATCGTCATAGATATGAATTTAACAATAAATATTTAGATAGATTTGAACAAAATGGTTTTAAAGTTGCCGGAAGAGATACCAAGACGAATTTGGTAGAAATACTCGAACTGCAAAATCATCCGTGGTTTATCACCACACAATTTCATCCCGAATATAAAAGTACTGTTTTAAATCCGCATCCGTTGTTTGTAGATTTTGTAAAAACAGCTTATCAATATAAAAATAAATAGAATGGCAAAACAAAAAGCAAGTAAAAAAAATTCGCCTGAACCGCGTAAATCGGTGTTTAATAAAAAGTTTTTTATCACATATTTCTTACTTTTTATAGCGACTTTTTTTCTTTCCAAAAGTTGTGAGAAACAAAGACTAACAAAAGAAAAACAAGAAAAGGAAATAAGATTAAAAGATTCTATAGCTAAGGCCAAAGAAGATTCCATCCAAAAATTACTAAAAATCGTTAAAACTGAGAATGGCAAGGAAGATGCCGGAAAGATTATGGGCGATTTTGCTTATAATTTGGCAGTTGATTCAACCAATGCACCTCATGACGTTATCTATGAAAATGATTTGTTTAAAGCGGTAATTGCGGCAAAAGGGGGGTATTTTAAATCTTTTGAACTCAAAAAGTTTAAAACATATGATTCGCTTCCTTTGTTTTTGGTAAAGGACAATGCTAATTTCAATCTGGTGCTAAAAACGCGTAAAGGACAAAATATCAATACCAAAGATATGGATTTTCATGCCGATGTTTCCAAGCAAGGCGAAAATACGCATGTTACGATGAAAATGTTTGCCGGACCGGATAAATATTTGGTCTATGAATATGTTTTCAAGCCCAATGATTATATGTTTGATTTTAATATCAGTAGCAAGAATCTAGACGATGTACTTCAATCGGGTGACGTACCACTTCACTGGGATTTATTGGCTTTTAGACACGAAAAGAGCATTTCTTACGAAAATCGTTTTGTAACCCTAAAATATGAATACGAGGATGACAAAATAGACAATCTTAGTGCCATGAATAGCGATGAAGATGAGGCAAAAGATGTCAATTGGATCGATTACAAACAACACTTTTTCTCCACTTTTTTGATTTCTAAAGAAAAAGCTTTTACTTCGGCAAAGTTTAAACAAACAGATCTGGCAAAATCCGGAGAGGATAGTTTAAAGCTTACCAAACATTTCTTTACAGACACAGCTTTAAAATCCAATAACGGTAATTTGTCGTACCAAATGAAAATGTTTTACGGACCGAATGATTATAAAATGCTCAAGTCCTACGATATGGGTATCGAACGGGTAATCCCATTGGGTTGGACCATTTTTGGCTGGGTAAACAAGTGGTTGTTTATGCCTTTATTCTCTTTTTTGAGTAGTTTTATTCCCAATTATGGTGTGGTAATTATTTTGATGACCATTATTATCAGATTGTTGGTTTCTCCTTTGACTTACAAGACTTATGTCTCACAAGCCAGGAGCAAGATATTAAAACCTGAAATTGAAGAAATCAATAAAAAATATAAAGATAATCCTGCAAAACGCCAAAAAGAAGTGATGGCATTGCAATCAAAAGCAGGGGTAAGTCCTATGGCGGGTTGTATTCCGTCTTTGTTGTTTATCCCTATATTTTATGCTTTATTCCGTTTCTTTCCGGCAGAAATCGGCTTGCGTCAAAAAGGTTTTTTATGGGCACACGATTTATCTGCGTATGAGTCAATTGCACATTTGCCTTTCAAAATTCCAATGTATGGCGACCATGTCAGTCTGCTTGCCTTGTTGGCATCCATCGCGATGTTTATTTATATGAAAATGAATATGTCCAACCAAACTTCTATGCCTACACAAGAAGGAATGCCTGATATGCAAAAAATGATGAAATGGATGATTTATTTGTCGCCTATTATGTTATTGGTATTTTTTAATTCGTATGCCAGTGGACTGAGTTTGTATTACTTCATTTCAAACCTAATGACTATTATAATTTTAGTAGTGATAAAAAAATATGTTATCGACGAAAAAAGGTTAAAAGAAATCATTGAGGAGAACAAGAAAAAACCCAAGAAACAGGGTCGTTTTGCCAAAAAAATGGCTGAAATGATGGAAAAGGCAGAGGAGCAAAAACGCTTGCAAGAAGAACAAAAACGAAAACGAAAATAGTTTTTTACACGATAATAAAAGCCCCATTCTAGGGGCTTTTTTTATGTGAATTGTCTAGAGCTATGAGATAAGATACATTATTCTGATAAAAATTTGTTCTAATACACAATTTTTTTTATAAATTTGATGACAATCATTTAAAAATATAAAGTTATGAGAAAAATTACTTCTTTTTTATTGTTTTGTACAGCCCTATTATTTGGCTTTACAACAAATGCACAAAATGTTTTGTTTTCAGAAGATTTTGAATTACAAGATGCTAATTCGAGTTTAACAGTTGGCGAACTGGGCACGTCAAATGTTTATGATCTAGCCACAGATTACAGCACAGTTAGCGGTATTTCAACACCGACAAATGTTGGTAGTTATGGTGCAAAAATTGCTGTTAATACTTCTTCATCTGAAGCGAGTGCCGTTGGATTATTCCCAACGGGAATGACTTTTACACCTCCTTACACATTATCTTTTGATGCTTGGATGAACCAAGATGGACAGGGTTCTACCACTGAATTTATTTATTATGGTGTACAACATGCTACTACTAGCGTTTTACCTACTGATGGCGTGGACTTTGCTATAACAGCAGATTGTGGCTCCTCGCGTGATCTTAGGGTTTATGATTCTGGCACAGAAGTTACTTTTGACAACTGTAATGCTTGTTATCCAATAGGGCTTAGTGCTTCATATGGACAAAATACCGGCGGTGCCTATGCTGCTTATCCTGAATATACAGCTGTGCTGGAAACTGGCACAACAGACCCAAGTAACCAGTGGATACACTACACGGTAATAGTAACCGCAACTGATGTTACCTTTAATGTAAATGGAGCAACTTGGGGACATTATGATGTTTCTAATACAACGCCTGCAAATATTATGGTTGGTTATGCTGATTTATTTAGCTCCGTTGGTAATGCCAATAGTTTTATATTAATCGACAACATCAAAGTGGTGGATAATTCTTCTCAAAGTGTTTCAGAAGGACAAATAGAAGGTTTTGAAATGTATCCCAATCCAAGTGATGACGTATTGAATATCAAAGCAGACAGTCCAATTGATCAAGTATATATTTATAATGTTTACGGACAAGAAGTACTTCAAATGAACTTACCTCAATCACAAATTGATATTAGTGCTTTAAAACCCGGAACTTATTTTGTAAAAGTACAAGTAGGTGATACAACACAAACCAATAAGTTGATAAAAAAATAGTTATTGTAGATTTATTAATAAACAGCCGGGCAAATTGCTTGGCTGTTTTTTTATAGTTTTAAACAATTGTTATGTGCGTTGTTTTAAATGCCTAAAATACTACTTACGCCATTTAATTGTTTTTAGAATAAGGATGCCCAATAAAAATACGCCGGACATCATCAGTAAAGCTGTTTTCATTGAGCCGGTAAGCGCTTCCAAAGCACCAAAGAAAAAAGTTCCCAACACGATAGCAATTTTCTCGGTAAAGTCAAAAAAGCTAAAGAAAGTGGCATGTAAATGGGTGTCCTCCGGAATGAGTTTGGAATAGGTCGAGCGAGAAAGTGCTTGTATTGAACCCATTACCAATCCTACAAATCCGCCTAAAATATAGAACTGCGTGGCTACATTTGGGTTGTTTTTGTTTAAGAAATAAGCTGCAATGGTAATGCCTGTCCAAATGACTAATATTACTTGTAGTGCGTTGAAATTTCCTAGATATTTTGAGATTCTGGCAAATCCCAAAGCACCGAAAATACCAACGATTTGGATGATCAAAATAAGTGTAATGAGCTTGCTTGCATCCAGCTCCAATTCCTTGCTGCCAAAGATACCGGCAACATAAAAAATAGTTTGCGCAGCCAAGCTGTAAAAGAAAAAAGCCATCAAAAATCGCTTGAGGTTTGTTTTATGGATGACCACTTTAAAGACTTTGTGCAACTCTTTGTAACCTATCAATAAATAACCTTTTCGCTTGGGTGGTTTTACATCATAAACGTTGTCAGGAAGGACATGAAAAGTATATTGTGAAAAACCAATCCACCAAATACCCACGCTCAAAAAAGAGATACGTGCCGGCAAGCTAGGATTTGTGATACCATACCATTCGGGATGTAAAATCATACTTAGGTTAAAAAGCATTAAAATTACGGAACCGATGTAGCCGTAGGCAAATCCTATAGCACTAATTCTATCTTGGTCTTTTTCTTCAGCAATTTCGGGTAAAAATGCATTGTAAAATACCAAACTGCCCCAAAATCCGATACTAGCTAACACGCTGAATGTTAGTCCTATCCAAAGGGTTTCTCTGCCTGAAAAAAAGAAAAGCATAATGGTGGAGAAACTACCTAAATAAGTGTAGAACTGCATAAACCTTTTTTTCTTCCCGCTATAATCGGCAATAGAGGATAGAATGGGTGATAAAAAAGCAACGATTAAAAACGAAAGCGAAAGCGCATAGCTGTATAATTCGGTATTTTTAAAGGACATACCCAAAAAAAGAATTGTATCATCTTTTCCTTTTCTAGTAACTTCTTCAAAAAAAATGGGAAATATTGCCGAACTGATGACCAGTGCATAAGCCGAGTTTGCCCAGTCATAAAAAGCCCAAGCCCTAATTATTCTTTTATTACCTTTTTCTATTTTCATAAAAATCAAAAATCCCCAAACAAGTGTTTAGGGATTTCAAAGATACTATATTTTTTTAAATACTTATTTTTCAAAAACAACACCAAACTGACGGGCTATTTTTTTAGCCTCAGGCGCCCACTTTCTTAAATTATTCATTCTGGTTTGGTTGGAGGGATGTGTGCTGAGAATGGCTGGCGGTTGTTGCCCACCAAGCTTACTCATCTTAACCCATACATTGGCACAAGCATCCGGATTGTATCCGGCAATAGCCATGATGATTTGTCCCATTCGGTCGGCTTCGGCTTCATGTTTTCTACTAAAAGGCAGCATGACACCAAGGGTAGAACCGACACCGTAAATTTGCATCCATTTTTGTTGGTCTTCGGGTTTGGCTTTACTCGTTGCCAGCATTGTAAGTACAGCGCCCAATTGTTGTCCATAGGATATACTCATTCGTTCTGCACCATGATTGGCTAGTGCATGTGACATTTCGTGTCCCATAACGGTTGCAATTTCGTCATCAGTTGTTGTTACTTTTAACAAACCTGTATAATACACAATTTTGCCACCCGGCATACAAAAAGCATTCATTTGGGGGTCTTCTACCAGGTTGACTTCCCATTTGTAGCCTTGCAAGTCTGCCGACCAACCTTTTTGCTTGTAATAAGTTTGTACAGCTTTGATTAGTCTATTGGCAATTCGGTTAATTCGTTCTGTTTGATTTTGATCATTTGAAACCCTATGTTGTTGTAAAAAACCATTGTATTGCGCAAAGGAAGCCGGAAATATTTGTGCATTGGGCACCATATTAAACTGTTTTCTACCGGTCATTTTTACAGTTGAGCAAGAAATAACGGCACTTACGAGTAAAAAACTTAATAAAATCCTGTTAAAATGTTTCATATTCTTAAAGTTTATTTGTTGTTGAAAGTTTAATGATTCCACATAAAATAGCCATGTATAAAATGTTATAATATAATGAAATCATTTATTTATTGTGCAAAAATAAACATAATTATTAATTAATTTAGATTTTAGATAGTTTATTTGCTAATTTGAATAAAGGCTTTTTTTTGAATATTCTTTATTTCTTCTAAAATGGCATCTGAAATAATCTTTATGCCTTCGTCTATTTGTGCTTTTTCCATATTCGAATAGGCCAATCTTAGGGCGTTATTTTTATTTGCATTAGGATCAAAAGTCTTCCCGGTAACAAAAACCGCCCCGTTTTTGACACTTCGTTTAAGAATGTTCGTACTATCAATATCTTCCGGGAGGTGCAACCAAAAATAAAATCCACCACTGGGTTCATGCCAATAAACTTCTTTTGGCATATATTTCTTAAGCGCTGCTTGCATCAGGTCTTTACGATTGGCGTATTCCTTTCTTATTCGGTTCAAATACTGTTCCAAATAACCTTTTTTGATAAAATCATTTGCAATTACTTGCGTAAAATTTGGGCTGCATGCATCGATACCTTGTTTTATGATTTGCGCTTTTTCATAGATTTCAGGTGGCGCAAGCATCCATCCTAATCGCAAACCGGGTCCTAAAATTTTGGAGAAGGAACCGGTATATACGATGTCTATGTCTTTGTAATCCATGGACATCATAGGCGCTGTTAATTCCTTGCTTTTTTGGTTAAAATATAGTTCGTTATAGGCATCGTCTTCTAGTAAAATAATACCTTTTCCTTCTAGTAAATCCAGTAGTTTTCTTCTTTTCTCTTTGCTGTAAATGATACCGGCAGGATTGTGAAAATTTGGAATAACATATAATATTTTGGGATGATATTTTTCCAAAACTTTTTCTAGCGATTCCAAATCCAAACCATCATTTTGTAGGGGAATGCCTATAATATTTGCTTGAAATGCTTTAAATACGGCAATACCTCCAATAAAACTAGGATTTTCGGTTAAGACGACATCGCCCGGGTCGATAAATTCCATGCCCAAAATGTTGATGGCTTGCAAGGAGCCGGTTGTAATCATCAAAGAATGCGTATCTACCGGTAAATTTTTGCTGCGAAGGTATTCCTTGAGTGTTTCCAATAGGAGTGGATATCCTGGCGTGGGTCCGTATTGAAAAGCTATTTTTTTCTCTTCGGGATCCATGTTTTGCATAATTTCATCGACTTCTTTTACCGGAAACATATTGTTGTTGGGCATACCGCCTGCAAAGGAAATAACATCCGGACGGGTCGCTAATTTCATCAACTCTCTAATCTCTGATGAGCGTATGTGTTCTACTGTTTGAGAAAAAAAGGGCATACAATTTTATTTTTGATTTTTTCTGCTTAAATTTACAAAAAAAAATGCATCTTGATGGCATTAAAAATCATTTTAACATAGCTTTATGATAGCACGAGAATTGATACACCCTAAAAGTATTGTAGTAGTGGGCGGCTCGGACAATCCCAATAGTCCGGGCGGTAAGATTTTAGATAACTTATTGAAACATTCTTTTGAGGGAAAGATTTATGTGGTTAATCCCAAAAAGGATCATATTAAGGATTTGCCTACTTATAAAAACGTTTCAGATTTACCTGATAATGTTGATGTAGCTATCATTGCAATTGCTTCAAAATATGTAGCGGAAACGGTTGAAATATTGACCGAACAAAAGCAAACCAAGGGATTTATTATCATTTCGGCTGGTTTTAGCGATGTAGGAGAAGAGGGTAAGAAGCTGGAAGATAGAATTGTAGCGCAAATCAAAAAGCATAAAGGAACACTTCTGGGTCCCAATAATATTGGTTTGATTAATCAATATTATGCAGGTGTTTTTACAACGCCCGTGCCTAAGTTGCATCCCGATGGGGTTGATATGATTTCAGGTTCAGGTGCCACAGCCGTATTTATTATTGAGGCGGCTATGCAAATAGGATTGTCTTTTAACAGTATTTGGACGGTGGGAAATTCTGCTCAAATTGGCGTGGAGGAAGTTTTGGAATTTTTAGACGAGACGCATACTACTGATAGCCCAAAAGTGAAGATGTTATATATCGAAAGTATTCAAAATCCTTCAAAATTATTAAAACATGCTAGCGCATTGATACAAAAAGGTTGCCGAATTGTAGCCGTAAAAGCAGGTAGTAGCGAAGCAGGAAGCAGGGCTGCCAGTTCGCATACAGGTGCGTTGGCAAGTGCTGATAGCGCTGTGGATGCATTGTTTGAAAAAGCCGGAATTATCAGGGCTTTTGGACGTGAAGAAATGATTAGCATTGCAGGTGTGTTGAATTATGGACTGCCTAATAATAATAGAGTGGCTATTGTTACACACGCCGGAGGCCCGGGGGTCATGCTGACAGATGTCTTGGAAAAAAACGGTATGAAAGTTCCTTTGATTTCAGGTGAAAAATCTGAGGAATTAAAATCAAAATTATTTCCCGGCTCTTCGGTAGCCAATCCAATCGATTTTTTGGCAACCGGAACGGCTGAACATTTAAATATTATATTAGATTATTGCGAAAATGATTTTGACAATATCGATGCGATTGCCGTAATTTTTGGTAGCCCTGGTTTGTTCAAAGTTTACGAGGTTTACGATGTGCTGGATAAGCATATTGGCAAAAGCAAAAAACCTATTTATCCTATTTTGCCTTCGGTAGT
>JANTGO010000042.1 GCA_024763015.1 Flavobacteriaceae bacterium | reverse complement strand
ACTTTTGCTTATTTTCGATAAATTTTCCTGATCCCTTATACAATTTTCAATCAGTAATTTTTGGTTAGAAATCAATGTTTTGTCTAGCAGTTTCGTAGCGTAGTATTTTTTATTTTGTTGGGTTTCAACTGTAATTTTTTTTCCTTGATATTCATAAGAAGTTCCATTAAAAACACTATCGATTGACACACCGCTTCCAACTGCAACAAAACCTTGCAACTTACTGTTGTTCAATAATATATTTATTAAAAATGGCGTTTTAAATTGCACTTTGCTCAAAAAATTTTGATCTCCTTTCTGCACATATTTGTCGAGCAACAAACTATTGTGATCCTTCAAAATATCACGATGCTTGATTTCAAAAACAACCGATGTTTCCGTAGGAATTATATCGTAAGTATTCGAAGGAGCAACTGTTTTACCCGATTCACATGATGAGGTTATAAAAACAAATAACAAAACTAAAATTGATAAAAATATACGGCTAATCCTCATAATACTAATGTTTTAGTCAGATGTAAATTGCAAAAAATTTAACCCGAAAAATATTATACAAATATAGTGTTTATAGCTGAATATAATTGCTATTAAAACCACTCATCAAAAAAACCACAAAAAGTAAGGTCTAAAACCTACTTTTTTCGTTGCAATGGCAAAGTGGAGCAACGCAACAATCCTTCTTGTTTGGATATTTCGGCATAGGGTACTTCTTCTACAATGAGACCTTGCTCACGAAGCCAATCGTTTAAACGCTTGTTTTTTTGCTCGGAGACAACCACATCTGGTGATATGGAAAACACGTTTGAAAACATATAATACATCTCATCAGCTGTAATATGAAACATATTTTCCAAGCCAAAAATATCAACCAATTGTTTGTATTGGCTTTCTACTAAAAATCCTTCTTTGTGAATAATGGCTTTTCCGTGCCCCACAGGCTGAAAAACACAATCCAAATGCAAGGCATTTTCTCGGGCATTAATATTAGATTTTTTTAAATCAAATGCAAGAACCTTTTTGTTTGGAAAAGTTTGTTGCAAAAAATCAACGGCAGCCGCATTGGTGCGCGCCGTAATATAATCGGGATAATCAGGAAAGCGATAGGTGCCTACAAATATATAATCATACCAAGGCATCACATCACCGCCTTCAACGTGCACTTCTTCGGGAGCTTGTATTATTTTGTCTTGATCAAAGTCTGCCAAAATACTCTTTATTGCTTGAAATTCTGCTTCTCTGTCGGGCAAAATATTAGATTTAACAAAAGTATCTTCAATCACAAAACCGATATCGCGGGTAAAAATTTGATTGACTCCCGGCAGTAAATCCGGACGGTAAACTTCCACATCATATTTTAGCAAAACCTTTTCGAATGCTTCCATTTCTTTAACCATATCTTCCTCCTTCGGATAAATACCCGCCAGTACATGCGCTTTGGATTTTGGGTCATAACACGATTCCGGACTGGGTGTAGAACCATTTTGATCAGCACGTCCCAGAATAACACTAATTAAAGGGGAAATTTCATCGTTTACATAAAAAGCTTTTGCCATAATCTCAAATTTTATTACGTGTTAGCAAAAATAATGAAAAATATATGAATTATACTGTCATTTTTCAAAATAAAATACAATATGTAACATTAGTATCTTTCTAATTATTAATATGTTATAATTTTGCGCCATATTCTAAAACTTATGTCAGAAAAATATTACGAAATTTTTGAAGACAGAAAACCTTATACGCCTAGCAAGTTTTCTATTTGGAAAGACTCCTTGTTTCAAATAGCAGCCATTGCTTTTATTTTTGTAGGGGTTGATTACCTGTATTGGCGCTGGAATTATTCTATCAACTGGGATGCAGCTTGGATATCGCTTCCCCTCTATTTTGCAGAAGTTATGGCATTTATCGGCTCTTTATTAACTGTCATTAACTATTGGTCGCATAAGGATTTGGAAGCCGGCGAACCGGTACATTATTTGTCCGAAATTGAAAATCTTGCAGACGGACAAACCGACAGACCCATCAAAATAGATTTATATATCGCCACTTATAACGAAGAATTGGCCATTGTTGAAGACACCATCAGAGATGCCACAAAAGCCAAATATCCGTATGACGATGTAGCAATCAATATTTACGTATTGGATGACGGACATAGAGACGGCACAAAGCCCGGGCAAGAGAACTTTAAAGCACTGGCAAAAAAATACAATGTGCACTATTTTGTCCGTGAAAACAATATTGGTTTTAAAGCCGGTAATATGAACAATGCCTTCTACCAAACCGATGGTGATATTATCGTTGTATTAGATGCCGACACCCGTATTTTTCCGGACTTCCTAACGCATACAACTGGATATTTTAGAAACAAAAAAATGGCTTGGGTACAAACACCACAGTGGTTTTATGACATTCCGCCCGGATTACCCTTAAAGGATTACTTGACTATCAAATACAAAACTTTTGGCAAGGTATTGGGTAGTATTATTCCCTTTTCAAAAAAATACATCGTTGGTAAAAATGTTTTTGGCACTGATCCCGAACTTTTTTACGATGTTATTTTAAGACGCAGAAATGCGGCAAATGCGGCATTCAGTTGTGGAGCAGGTTCGCTTCAAAGACGTAGCGCTTTAGCAGGATTGGCTATTAGAGAACAAAATATAGCTATTGAAGAGCAAATAAAAAAGTCTAAAAAAACACAAAAGAATATCGACACAACTTCCTTGAAAGAAAAATTGAAAAAGGAAATCAATCTCAGACCTTTTGTACATCATATTTCCGAAGATATTTTCACTTCGATTATGCTACATTCCGACCGACTTAAATGGCAGTCTTATCAACATGCAACACCCGAATGCAAAATGCTTTCGCCCCAAACCTTTGATATTTTTATCAAGCAATTTTCAAGATACGGAGAAGGCACCATCGACATTGCTTTTAGCAAAAACAATCCGGTATTTATCAAGGGAATGACCCTCAGGCAACGATTGGCTTATTTAGAAACCATCTGGTCGTATTTATCGCCTATTTGGCTGCTGATATTTATATTTTATCCAATTGTGTTTTTATTTACCCTTATTCCGCCCTTAAAGGCCTTTACTTTTGATTTTTTTATCAGGATTGTACCATTTTTAATGCTCAATGTTTTAGTCACTACTATCGGTAACTGGGGCAAGGATACCAAACGTCCCGAACAGTTTTATCAATCTGGTTTTTGGTACAAATTACAAGCGCTTTATAAGGTTTTGATCAAAGGAAACGTCAAGTTTAATGTAACGAGCAAATCCATTAAATACAGCAACTCCAATTTAAAACACGTATGGCCGCATATTGCCATATTTATATTAACAATTCTAGGCATTGGGTATAACTTATATTTGGTTTACAAAGGTTCACACCCTTCCTACTCTGCCTTTTTTGCCAATATTTTTTGGAGTGTATTTACTTTTTATTTAATATCGCCTTATGTAAGAGCTGCTTTTTGGAATAAAGATTTACACGAACGTTCTGTCGAGCACTATTTACAGCAAAAACAAAAGGCTAACAGACAAAAATAGGAATACAAAACATTCAGACTTATTTAAAAAAATTATCAAACGAAACCAACATATATAATTCTCTTTACATACAATGATATAATTATAGTGGTTCCAAATGTTACCAATAAAAAAATAAAATTATAAATACATGAAAATTGTTATAGATTTTAATAGAATCGGAAAATTTCTAAGATTACTTGTAAAACCAACCGTAATGCTTATCGCCATCTACGGTGGTGCCAATGCCGTTTTGTTTATCGAAAAAGCGCGCCCTTCTGATTTTGGATTCTACAAGGACATTTTTTCAAAGGAGATGCTCATAAAACCATCAAAATCGTACCCTTTGAGAAAATATGGTGATAGCCTTAGCACGCAAGACTTAAACGATGCCAAAATTGCTTGGCAATATTTTGAAAACAATTATCAAGAAAATACAGGTCTTTTTAACAGTGTAGATAAGTACCCTGCTACTACTTTTTGGGATATTAGCAGCTCACTTCATGCCTTGATGAGCGCCTATGAAATCGAGCTGATAGACAGCCTGGAATTTGATCATAAAATGGATAAAGGTTTAAAATCTTTACAACAAATAAAGCTATACAACAACGAATTGCCCAATAAAGTTTACAGCACCATTAGTTTAAGCATGGTAGATTATACCAATCATAACTCCATTGAAGGGGTTGGGTGGTCTGCTATGGATGTCGGTCGGTTTCTTGGGGTCGTTACACGTATCAATAAATTCTATCCAAAATACAGCAAAAGTATTGAGAAAATCATTTCCAGATGGAATATTCCAAGGATTTTAGGCAAGGATGCCACCCTGCACGGAATTGGGTTTAGTTTTAAGGATAAAAGTGTAAAAATTGTACAAGAAGGTAAACTCGGTTATGAAGAATATGCCTCAAAGGGTTACATCCTAAATGATTATGACGCCTCTGAATCTTATAAATATACAGATTTCTTAAAATTCATAGATATTTATGGCATCGAAGTTGGTGCAGACACAAGAGAGGTAAAATATCATCCGGCTTATAACTTCGTATTATCAGAACCTTATATATTAGATGGATTAGAAAACGGTTTCGACATCAACTCAAGAGAATTGGCCTATAGGCTTTACAAAGTGCAAAAACGAAGGGCTAAAATCACCGGTAAAGCGGTAGCGGTGTCAGAAGATCATATTGATAAAGCGCCTTATTTTATATATAATTCGGTTTATGCCAATGGAAAAAAATGGATTTGCTATGCCGAAAATGGTGATGAAGCCAACGATTTTAAACAATTATCGACCAAAGCGGCTTATGCATGGGCAACATTGTTTAACGATTCCTATTCAAAAGATTTACGAGAAAGCATCCGTGATTTATACAACGATAAAAAAGGTTGGTATGCCGGTCGTTATGACAAAAACGGGGAAATAAACGAAGCTTTAACGGCCAATACCAATGGAGTAATTTTAGAAGCTATTTACTACAAACTACACGGACCCATCTTAAAAATTAATTATAACAAATAAGATAAGCTTATCATAAATTAAAAAAATGAAACCACCATGTATAATTCTTTTTACACACAGAGATACGGTTATGGTGGTTCCATGTGTAAGCAATAAAAATATAAAGGCATGAAAAAATTAACAATTATTACAATTTTACTATTTAGCATACAAATAAGTAATGGACAAAATTTTTTCGGAGAAGGCAGTTCTACGATGTCCGATGTTTTAAACAGTGATTGCTGTTTGCTGGGACAATACAAAATTATGGGTTCCGTAACCGGTTTTTTTAACAAAACAACCTATTTAGACAGTCAAAAAAATGAAATAAATTACAACAGATATGGATTTAATTACAATCTGACAGCCAAATTTTATAAAGAATTTCAAATTCGATTATCATTCTTTTCAGACTTAAATCAGGACAAAACCAAACCCAAATGGCTCTCAAATATGTATTATTCCATTGGAAACTACAACTGGCGAAAAAACACTTTTTCGTATGGCTATGAAAACTATCAACCCAACCGGTTTGATGGTTCTTACAACTTTTTTGACAATATGAAACGTGGTTTTTTCTTTACGAGCTACAGTATTTACGGCTTAAATGACATGTCAAAATTAAAATTAGACGAAACCTCTCAAATATACATTTCGCCCTTTATTCGATACCAATTTGAATACACCGACAGATTTGGCGAAGAAATTTTAGGCTATAACAAAACAATTCTCGGTGCTTCCGTACGTTATGTCGTATGGAAAAATCTCTATGTAGAAGGATCTGTTTTCTATTACCCGACCAAAGCATCAAAAATGCCTTGGGATCCGGACTTTACATACGGATTTGGCTTGTTTAATTGGCAGAGCTTCAAACTCAATTTCTCTTATGGCAATTGGATTGCCAATCGTTTTCCTTGGAACAAAAAAGAAATGAAAAACGACTTTACCAATGGCGAATTTAAGGCATCATTCTCCTTTATTTGGTAAAATCAGCATGAAATAAGCAAAGGAAAATTAAATAATTATCAATTTAGCGCCTTATATATAAATATAATGTATGAAATGTTAAAATTGGTAAGCAATTTGCCCTAATTAGAAAAAAACACGCAAAAAAAACTTGTATATTTGTAAAGTTTTATATTTTTGCCGAACATTAATCAATAAAAAAATATACATTATGTCTGACATTGCATCAAGAGTAAAAGCAATTATCGTTGACAAATTAGGCGTTGACGAAAACGATGTAACCCCCGAAGCTAATTTCACAACTGACCTAGGGGCCGATTCACTTGACACAGTTGAATTAATTATGGAGTTTGAAAAAGAATTTGATATTCAAATCCCTGATGATCAAGCTGAACAAATTCAAACTGTAGGCCAAGCGATCAAATACATTGAAGAAAATTTATAATCTTATAAATATTTAAGATGGAATTAAAACGAGTTGTAGTTACGGGTTTAGGAGCATTAACACCCATCGGGAATAACGTGCAAGAATACTGGGAAGGATTGGTTTCCGGTACCAGTGGGGCTGCACCCATTACCAGGATTGATGCTTCTAAATTCAAAACTCGTTTTGCTTGCGAAGTAAAAAACTACAATCCGCTTGAGCATTTCGACAGAAAAGAAGTGCGAAAAATGGATATGTACACCCAATTTGCTATGATTGCCTCCAAAGAAGCCATAGCAGACGCTAATTTTGACGATGAACAGTTAGACCGCGACAGAGTCGGCGTAATTTTTGGCTCCGGAATTGGCGGATTACAAACATATGAAGACGAAGTACGAAATTTTGTGCTAGGAAACGGAACACCAAGATTTAACCCTTTCTTTATTCCGAAAATGATTTCCGATATGGCCGCCGGTTTGATTTCTATTGAAAACAAATTTTACGGACCAAACTATGCTACTGTTTCCGCTTGTGCCACATCATCCAATGCCATTATCGATGCTTATAACATTTTGCGATTGGGTATGGCAGATGCTATGGTAACCGGAGGTGCAGAAGCAGCTATTACCAATGCCGGCGTTGGTGGTTTTAATGCTTTAAGAGCCATTTCAACCAGAAACGACGATCCCAAAACAGGTTCAAGACCTTTTGATAAAGACCGTGACGGATTTGTTATGGGTGAAGGCGGAGGCGCTATTGTCTTGGAAACCTATGAACATGCCAAAGCACGTGGCGCAAAAATTTACGCCGAAGTACTAGGTGTGGGAATGTCTGCAGATGCCTATCATATGACCGCTCCTCATCCCGAAGGAAAAGGGGCAGCACTAGTGATGAAAAACGCACTTAAAGATGCCAATTTACAACCACAAGCTGTAGATTATGTCAATGTACACGGTACTTCAACCCCGCTTGGCGATATTTCAGAAGTAAAAGCCATCAAAGAAGTATTTGGAAAACATGCTTACAACCTAAATGTAAGCAGTACCAAATCAATGACCGGACACTTATTGGGAGCAGCCGGAGCTATTGAGGCTATTGCCAGCATTTTGGCTATTCAAAACGGTATCGTTCCACCCACAATTAATCATTTTACCGATGATCCCGAAATTGATCCTAAAATCAATTTAACTTTTAACAAAGCCCAAAAAAGAGACTTAAACGTTGTGATTAGCAATACTTTTGGTTTTGGTGGGCATAATGCTTCCATTATATTTGGCAAATTTTAAAACAACCGTTTTTGAATTTCTTATCTAAGATATTTGTTTCCAATAAAACGACAAAAGACAGGTCGTTGGATGCAAAATTGCAAACGGTATTAGATATCAAACCAAAAAATATTTCTTATTACAAGGAAGCACTTACACACAAAGTACACAACCTCAAGGACAAAAACGGACACAAAATTAATTTTGAACGTTTAGAGTTTCTTGGTGACGCCATTATCGAAACGATTGTGTCCGATTATCTTTTTAGAGAGTTGCCTAATGCTAATGAAGGAGAGTTAACCATTATGCGTTCCAAAATTGTCAACAGAAAACACTTAAATGAGCTCGGTAACAGTTTTAATATAACCGATTTATTGAGCAAAAACACAAACAAACAACTGGGAAATAACATTTCCGGCAATCTCTACGAAGCACTCATCGGTGCCATTTTTCTGGACAAAGGCTATGAAGGCGCCAAAAAATTCATCTATAAAAATATGATTGACCCACATATCGATCTTGAAAAACTAGACAAAAAGATAAGTAGTTACAAGAGTTACATGATAGAATGGGCACAAAAAAATCACCACGATTTATCCTTTGTTTCCAAGCAAGATGTCAACAATGGAAAACATAATTACTTTAAAATCAACCTGTTGCTTAATCAAAAAAAAATAAGTCAAGGAAGATCTGCCAGCAAGAAAAAAGCAGAAGAAATAGCTGCACGCAGAGCCTATTTTTCTATACACCCCAACCCCAATGGCAAAAATTAGAAAAAGAAAAAAAATTTACAAAATTGAAGATGCCTGTCCTAGCGACAATTACAATATCATTGGCATCAAGGCAAGTAGACCCATTCATAATATCGCTTTTGACCTAAACAAAAGTTTTGACCTGCAATTATTTATTCACGATCAAAAACTTATCATACATCGCAACCAAAAGGAACTTCGATTTGACTTGTTTACAAACCCGCAAAAAGAGCCCGAAGAAAAAATATGGTTGGTGTCAAATGAAACCTTTGTCAAACAAGAAGACCCAACCGGTGGCTTGTTTTCGAGCATGGAAGCCGACTGGATTTACAGCGAGTTAAAAACTGTCGATTACTTACTGTTTGTCCCTTTTGACCATCCACTTCAATATACTGATTTTCAACAAGGCTTTAAATCTCATTACAATCTTAAATGGATTGCCATAAACATCGACAAGCTTTCCGGTTATTTACCTGTTTTTCCAACAAAATAGGTTTTCTTTTATAAATTCTTATTATCTTTGGTACTTCCAAATATTACTTGTAAAATATTGGTTTTGATTAGCTATTTCTTATAATCACAAACACAAAAAAATATAAGCAAGTCATTGTTGTTTAGGAAATTAATATATTAAAAAAATAAGCTATGAAACAACTCATTTTTATTTCAATCAGTCTTTTACTATTGACCTCTTGTGTTAGCAGTAAAAAATATCAAGATTTGGATAATAAATATATCAAAGCACGCAGTGAGAACCAAGTGCTTAAATCCAGATTAGACAGTTTGGAAAACAAATCCCTAAAAGATGTTTCCGCCCTGGAAAGAATGAAGATGGATTACGACAACATGAAAAGTAAATATGATATTTTAAACAAATTATTTACAGCAAAGGACAATGCCTATAAAAAATTGCAGGCAAGCTATGACGCTCTGTCGCAAAACAGCAGTCAAACCTTGGCTTATGAAGCCAAAAAAAGTCAAAATTTATTAAAAGAATTAAACAAAAAGCAGGAAGAATTGTCTAACGAAAGCATCCGCTTGGATACCATGAAAAAAGAATTGGACAAACGTGCTCAAAAAATTGACCAGCTCGAACGTCTAATTGCTGAAAAAGATGCCAAACTAAACAATCTTAAAAATTCACTTTCGCGTGCCTTAACCAACTTCAAGGGACAAGGGCTAAAGGTTGAACAACGCAATGGAAAAGTCTATATTTCCATGGAAAACAAATTACTCTTTGACTCCGGAAGTTGGAATGTGAAACAAAATGGTAAAGATGCTATCACAAAAATCGGAACTGTTTTATCTGCCAATCCCGATGTAGAAATCGATATAGAAGGACACACAGACAATGTTGCCTATCACGGCAAAAGCGCCATCAAAGACAATTGGGATTTATCGGTCAAAAGGGCTACCTCAGTAGTACGTCAATTGATGAAAAATAAAAATATCGACCCCAAAAGATTAATCGCATCCGGCAGAAGCAAATACCACCCGATTGCGGATAATGCAACCAAAGCCGGTCGTGCCAAAAATCGTAGAATCGAAGTAATTCTAACACCAAATCTGGATAAAATAATGGATTTATTAAAAAAATAGCTATACATGAAAATTACAGTTGTAGGAACAGGATACGTTGGATTGGTAACAGGCACCTGCTTTGCAGAATCCGGAAATGAAGTTATTTGCATTGATGTCAATAAGGAAAAAGTAGCACAAATGAAAAAAGGGCATATTCCTATTTATGAACCCGGATTAGAAACGCTTTTTCACAGAAATATTAAAGCAGACAGACTAAAATTTTCTACCGATTTACAAAAAGGCGTACAGCACGGTGAAATCATTTTTTTGGCTTTGCCCACACCAGAAGATGAAGATGGATCAGCCGACTTGTCCTACGTAATGGATGTTGCAGGCAAGGTAGGAGAAATCATCAATGCAGACAGTTCTGCTAACTACAAAATCATTGTCAACAAGAGCACGGTTCCTGTTGGAACTGCCGAAATTGTTACCGAACTTATCAGCAAAAAAACCAATAAAAAATTTGACGTCGTCTCCAATCCCGAATTTTTAAGAGAAGGTTTTGCCGTAGATGATTTTATGAAACCCGAAAGAGTCGTTATCGGGACTGACAGCCCTGAAGCACAAGCCAAAATGCGACGCTTGTACGAGCCCTTCGTGCGTTCCGGAAATCCCATTTTGATGATGGATCAACGCTCCTCTGAAATAACAAAATATGCTTCCAACTCATTTTTGGCAATGAAGATTACCTATATGAACGAAATTGCCAATTTTGCTGAAAAAGTAGGCGCCGATGTCGACAAAATTCGCATTGGTATGGGAACCGATTCACGTATTGGAAAACGATTTCTATTTCCGGGAATCGGTTACGGCGGCTCTTGCTTTCCAAAAGATGTAAAGGCGCTTTACAAAACCGGTCTGGAACACCAATATGAATTTAAAACTTTGAAATCGGTTATTGAAGTCAATGATAGACAACGAAAAATTATGATTCCAAAAATCTTGACCTATTTCAATCGAGATTTAAAAGGTAAAAAAATTGCTATTTGGGGACTGGCATTTAAACCTGAAACCGATGATATCAGAGAAGCTCCCGCCTTGTATATGATTGATGAATTGCTCGTCGAAGGGGCAGACATTCACGTATTTGACCCGGAAGCAATGGATAACGTCAAGCAAAAATACGGCAAACGCATAAGTTTTGGAGAAAATATGTATGAAATACTAGAAGATGCCGAAGCGCTTATCATTAGTACAGAATGGAATATCTTTAGAACACCTGATTTTGACAAAATCAAAAAACTACTCAAAAACAAACTTATTTTTGATGGTAGAAATGTATATAAAGCAGCAGAAATGAATGATAACGGATTCACCTACTTTTCTATAGGCAGGAAACCCGCCAATATTCCCAGAAAATTATGGAAAGCGTTTTAATCACCGGTGCAGCCGGATTTTTAGGATCTCATTTAATCGACAAATTTCTTGCAGAAGGTTTTGAGGTTTTCGGTATGGATAATTTTATTACCGGAAATCCTAACAATATAGCCCATGTGGCATCGCATCCGCATTTTAGTTTTATCGAACAAGATGTTACCAAATATATAAACATCGAAGGAAATTTGGATTATATCCTGCATTTTGCATCACCGGCAAGCCCTATCGATTATTTAAAAATACCCATTCAAACACTAAAAGTCGGTTCGCTAGGCATTCACAATGTACTGGGATTGGCAAAAGCAAAAAAAGCACGTGTACTAATTGCTTCTACTTCGGAAGTTTACGGCGATCCGTTGGTGCATCCACAAACCGAAGATTATTTTGGCAATGTAAATCCAATAGGGCCAAGAGGGGTCTATGACGAAGCAAAGCGCTTTCAAGAAGCCATGACGATGGCTTACCACCATGTTCACGGACTGGAAACTAGAATTGTACGAATTTTTAACACCTACGGACCTAGAATGCGTCTTAACGACGGCAGAGTCATCCCTGCATTTTTGGGACAAGTTTTACGAGGAGAAGATTTAACGGTCTTTGGCGATGGACAGCAAACTCGGTCGTTTTGTTATATAGACGATCAAATTGACGGCATATTCAAATTGTTATTTTCTGACTATGCACTTCCTGTAAATATTGGCAATCCCAATGAAATTTCCATCTTAGATTTTGCCAAAGAAATCGTCAAAATGAATGGCAACAAATCTAAGATTATCTTTAAAGATTTACCGGTAAACGATCCGATGCAGCGCTGCCCCGATATCAGCAAGGCAAAAGAACTGCTCGGTTGGACACCCAAAATCGGACGTGAAGAAGGCATCCGCAAAACTTTTGAGTATTTTAAAACGTTGAGCAAAGAGGAGTTATACAAAACAGAACACAAAGATTTTTCTGATTATATCAAATAAAAATATAAAAAATGAAACAAACACATAGATATTCTTTCTTAATTCTTCCGATAATCTACTTATTGGATACCATTTTGATATTTCTATTTGTGTTCTTGTCTATTCACAAACATCTATCTTTAAATACTTTTTTATTTTTGATATTTTGGTTTACAACCGCCTTTACTACAAAATATTACGAAGTTTACAGAAACACCAGACCCGCTGAAATAATTAGTAAATCCATTAAACAACTATTGGTTTTTGACTTGTCAGTTGTATCCTATATTCATCTTTTTGCCATCCAATTGCCTAATCGCAGCTTAATTAAGTATTTATTAATGTTGAATATTTTTATGCTGTTGGTCAAATTGCTTATCTATGTTCTTTTTAAAATATACAGATCAAGAGGAGGGAATAACCGAAACTACATAATTGTCGGATACAATGAAGAAACCCTTAAATTTAAACAAATCTTAGACACCAGAGTCGATTACGGATATGTATTTAACGACTTTTTCGGCAAAAAAAATATTCCGGAAGTATATGGTGATTTTTCCGATATAAAGGACTATGTTTTAAATAATTATGTCGATGTTATCTTTTGCTCTTTAAAAGAATGTTCAGATGAACAAATCAAGGAAATTATCAACTTTGCAGATGATCATTTTATCAATGTCAAATTTATACCAGACAACAAACAGATTTTAGGAAAAAAATTAAATGTTGATTATTTTGATTATTTTCCCATTTTATCGATGAACAAATCGCCTCTAGACAAGCCGGTAAATAAAATCATTAAGCGTACTTTTGATATTATTTTCTCATTCTTGGTAATTATTTCCGTGCTATCTTGGTTAGTGCCTTTATTGGGTCTCGCTATAATAATTGAGTCAAAAGGACCCATATTTTTTAAACAACTGCGCAATGGTATAAACTACAATCCTTTTTATTGCTACAAATTTCGCTCTATGAAACCCAATAAATTTGCAGACTCAAAACAAGTTAGTAAGGGAGATAGTCGCATCACCAAAATTGGAAAATTTTTGCGAAAAAGCAGTGTAGATGAATTACCTCAGTTTATCAATGTTTTTAAAGGAGAAATGTCGGTTGTAGGACCCAGACCGCATATGATAAAGGAAAATGAACGATTTCTAAAAAGGGTGGATAAATTTATGGGGCGACACTATGTCAAACCCGGCATAACAGGATTGGCACAAGTAAAAGGCTTTAGAGGCGAAATAAAAACAGACGAAGATATATTTAACCGCTTAAAATACGATTTGCATTATATAGAAAATTGGTCGTTTTGGTTGGATCTAAAAATTATTTTATTCACCTTCCTAAATGTTATCAGAGGGGATGATAAAGCCTACTAAAAACTATAAGTGTTCAAATTTTAATCCTTGCTCATGTAAATTTTTCAGGACTCTTGGTAAGATATTTTTGAGATTTTTTTCTGCTTTTAAACTGTCATGAAAAACCAAAATATCACCCGGCTTTGTTTTTTTTGATAAATAATCTATTGCCTTTTGACTGTCTAAACTACCGGAAAAATCGCCAGCAATTGTACGCCAAATTACAATTTTAAAACCATTTTTTTGTAACAATTTAATTTGTGATCGTTTGATTTGTCCATGTGGGGGCCTAAACAATTTTTTAGACTTAGTATGTTTTTTGATTAGTTCTTCTGTTTGTAGTGCTTCCTCTAGGTAGTGATTATCCGGATGTTCCCATCCCTTAATATGTTGATAGGTATGATTGGCAATTAAGTGTCCTTCGGCAATCGTTTTATCAGTAATCTGTGGGTGTTTATTGATATTGTTCCCAACACAAAAAAAAGTAGCTTTTGCCCCATATTTCCTAAGTTCCGACAAAACCCATTCCGTAACTTCCGACGTGGGACCATCATCAAAAGTAAGATAAACAACCGATTCCTTCGTTGGCATGCCAAATACCAAGGAGGAAAAAATGTACTGCATTATTTTAGGAAATTTTAAAGGATAGATATTCATCTCTACATATATTTTAGGTAGATTTCAGCTATTTCTTTAATACTTTGTTCAACGGATTTAAAGCTATAATCAAAAGTATCTATTAGTTTTTTGGAACTATAATGATGTTGTCGAAAGGCGCTTCTTGCCGTATGCTTGGTCAAAATAGGTGCCGTTTTAAAAACTTTGGTTTTTACTGCTTCAAAACGCCAAAAAATATTTGCCATCCAAGGTTTTAATAAGAATGTTGGTCTTGGTTTGTGTAGCGCATCTGCTATCATATCAAAGATTTGTTTATAAGATTTATTTTCAGACGATACTATAAACGAATCATTAACCACATCGCTTTGCATGGCTAAATACATAATATTTACCAAGTCCCAAACATCTACAAAACCATTAATGCCATTGCTATAAAAGGACATTCTATTATAAATCTTATCAAATAATGAAGCAGAACCTTCATCCCAAAATCCGGCACCCAACACTATGGCGGGATTCAAAATAACTGCATTCAAACCCTCTTGCGTAGCACGCCAAACCTCCATTTCAGACAAGTATTTAGTGTGTGCGTATTCACTGCTATTCTCCTTCCAATTCCAGTGCGTTTTTTCCGTAATAGGATTATCCGAAGATCCCAAAGCTGCGATAGAACTCATATGTAGCATTTTTTGGACATGATATTCGTTTGCCAAATTTACAATATTGGCAGTTCCCTCCACATTAACCTGATGCATTCGCTTATTATCCAAAGGATTAAACGAAACAAAAGCCGCTAAGTGATACAACTTATCAATCCCTTTAAAAACCGGTTCCAAGGAAAAAATATCCGTAACATCCGCCTGTACCCATTCAATTTTATAAAATAATTCATCACCGGATTTGCTATATAAGGAAAATATTTTTTTCGTTTTTTCCAAACTAGATTCATTTCGATAAATCGCACGAATCCCTTCCTCCTTTTGAGCTAGTAAAAAGAGTAAATGCGCGCCGATAAAACCCGTCCCGCCGGTAACTAATATCATGGTAAATGAACTTAAATTATCAGGTACCAAAGTAACGTAAAAAAAATATCCAAAAAAAATATTTTTTTATTTTGTAATCAAAAAAAATATTCT
>JANTGO010000041.1 GCA_024763015.1 Flavobacteriaceae bacterium | reverse complement strand
CAATAATGATTAATATAGAAGTGGCACTCATACCTTGGTTATTTTGATTTGTACAAATATAGGTAATTTAACTTTGAAAACACCAACTTTATTCACTTTTGGGCTAAGCAGAACAGTAAGCTTTCTTGAAGCTAATGCAAATCTTTTATTAGTTATTCAGAAGTAATTTCTAATAAGCGTTTGCGATATACGCTCAACAATTTAGATTTTGAAATAAATCCGACATATTTATTACGTTGGATAACGGGTAAATTCCAAGCACCGGTAGATTGAAATTTTTTCATTGTTTGCTGAAAATCATCTTGTTTATAGTGAATGACGCTTGGTGCTTTGTGCATCAAATCACGAACATATACCTTATCATATTGCTCTTGATCAAACATTATTTGCCGGATATTATCCAGGGTAACAACACCTAAGAAATCACCTTCGTCATCCAAAACCGGAAATATACTCCTATGTGAATGGGTAACCACATTATAAACCATATGACCCAAACTCATATCGGGTTTGATGGGAACAAAATCTTTTTCAATAACCTTATCCAAATCAATCATTTGTCCCGCATATTTGTCTTTATTATGCGTGGGTAAGGCACCGATTTCTACCAACTGCATGGTATAAATACTGTATTTCAGTACTTTTTTAGAAATAATATAAGAGATAGCGGCAACCAACATTATCGGTACGATTAACTCATAGCCTCCTGTAATTTCGACGATTAAGAAAACAGCTGTCAAGGGTGCTTGCAACACACCGGAAATAGTCCCTGCCATACCGACCAATCCGAAATTTTCCGGAGATAAATGATGCCCAAATAAGTCTAATTGATTGGATACCAAAGCAAATACATAGCCCGAAACACCACCGGTAAATAAGGTAGGGGCAAAAACGCCACCAATACCACCGGCACCAAAAGTAAGCGACATAGCAACTACTTTAAAAGTAACCAATAAGACAAAAAAAGCAATTAACATCCAAATATTATTAGCGTCAAAAGCTATGGAAGATTGATTAGCGATATAGTTAAACTTGTTTAATAAGATGTGGTTAATGACATCATATCCTTCACCAAATAAAGGCGGAAGCGCTAAAACCGTAATGCCTAATAAGGTGCCACCAATTAATACTCGAGTATATTTATTGTTAAATTTTTCTAAAAAATTCATAATCACAAAATACACTTTCACAAAATATATAGAGGTTACTGCAGAGGTGATGCCCAGTAGAATAAATAGCGGTATTTCGCCAAGTATAAATTTATTATGCAATTCAAAATGTAGCAAAATGTTTTTTCCCATAAAAAAATAGGAGGTAAGGATGGCGGATACCGAAGCTAAAATCAGTGGTACTAAAGCTGTCATGGTTAAATCAAAACCAAAGATTTCAACGGCAAACAAAATGCCGGCAATCGGCGCCTTAAAAATTGAAGCAAAAGTTCCTGCGGCAGCTGCACCCAATAAGAGATTTCGTTGCTTAAGGTTGAGGTGCAAAATACGAGATAAATTAGAACTGATGGCTGCACCTGTTAAAGTTGAAGGACCTTCTAGTCCTACAGACCCTCCAAAGCCAACCGTCAGCGGAGCTGTTACCAATGATGCCCATGTTTGATACGAAGGAATCATACTTTTCATTTTTGCAATGGCAAATAAAACTGAAGGAACACCATCTTCTACCGGTTTCTTTATGACATATTTAATTAGGGTAATAACCAAGCCAATACCGATAATGGGGAAAATAAAATATAGGGCTTTATGAAAATCGTGAATGTAATCAATATCCAACAAGTGCTGGATTAAATGTGTTAAGTTTTTTATGGTTACGGCAGCCAGACCGGTCAATAAACCAATCACAATACTGATTAAACTCATATATTGTTCATTGGAAATATGTCTGTATCGCCATTTAAAAAAATTGTAAATCCACTTTTTAGGTTGGATTTTTGACTGTAAAAGTTTAAAATAAACCGTGAATTTCCGCATTGACTTTTTCTATAATTTCACCAAGATCTTCAGGGTTTTTAACAAAATTAAGATTGTCAACCTCAATGACTAATAGTTTTCCTTTATTGTAAGATTGTATCCACTGATCATAGCGATCGTTTAGATTGCTCAAGTAATCAATATTGATAGATTTTTCGTATTCCCTTCCTCTTGAATGTATGTTGCGTACCAGTGTCGGGATGGATGCTTTTAGATAAATCAACAAGTCCGGCGGTGTAACAATCAATTCCATTAAATCAAATAATGACGAATAATTTTTAAAATCCCGCTCGCTCATCAAGCTCATAGCATGTAAATTGGAAGCAAAAATATATCTGTCTTCATAAATTGTTCTGTCTTGAATAATGTCTTTGCCTGTTTTTCTAATCTCCAAAATCTGACGAAAACGACTATTTAAAAAATATACTTGCAAGTGAAAAGACCAACGTTCCATATCGTGGTAGAAATCTTCTAAATATGGATTTTCATCTACCGATTCGTAGTGTGGATCCATCTTAAAATGTTGTGCAAGCAAGGTCGTTAATGTAGTTTTTCCTGCGCCTATATTTCCGGCAATAGCTATATGCATAAAATCAAAATTTGTTTTTGCAAACTTATAAAAAAATTAAGATTAATAAAGATGCAAAGGTCATAATCTTATATTTTTTTTTGATAGAGTAGGGAAGCACTATTTGTTTTTAATAATTATAAGGATTAACCTGAAAAATTCATAAATTTTGAGTATGCAGATACAAGTCTTTTGACATTTTAATTTTAGAAAATCTGATTTTCAGTTAATCAATAGCTCCGTAGGAGCAGGCTGTTTGTAGAACAAAATTATAAAATATGATTAACCCAAGCGGCGCGCCCCTTTTATAACAAAACAAATTATGGCAAATATGGGTAAAAAACAAAAAGAGTATTTCCATTAAATGAAATACTCTTTTATTGTGGGTTTAGCCGGGTTCGAACCGGCGACCCCCGCCCTGTCAAGGCGATACTCTGAACCAGCTGAGCTATAAACCCAATAATTGACGGCAAAAATACATAATAATTTAAAGAATGGCAAGTATTTTTTAATCCTCAGTTAATAAATCAGGGCGAATGCCTTTGGTGCGATTAATTGCTTGATTTTCACGCCATTTTTCGATTTCTGCATGATTTCCGGACAATAAAACAGCCGGCACTTCCAAACCTTTATAGTTTAGCGGTCTGGTGTAAACCGGAGGTGATAACAAATTATTTTGAAAAGAATCGGTCAAAGCGGAGGTTTCGTCACTGATGGCTCCCGGTATTAATCGTACGATGGCATCGGTAACAATGGCAGCAGGGAGTTCGCCTCCGGATAAGACAAAATCGCCTATTGATATTTCTCTGGTAATATGCATATCGCGAACACGTTGGTCCACGCCTTTGTAATGTCCGGCTAAAATTATGATGTTTTGATGCAAGGAAAGTTCATTTGCAGTTGCTTGGTTAAAAATTGGGGCATCCGGTGTCATAAATATGATATCATCATAATCTCTTTCAGACTTTAGCTTGCTAATTAAGGTATCAATAGGCTCTATCATCATCACCATTCCGGCACCGCCACCATATTGGTAATCGTCTATCTGTCGATACTTGCCTTTGCCGTATTCGTGTAAGTCGTGCAAGACTATTTTAACAATCGATTTTTCAGTGGCCCGCTTGATGATGGAATGTTCAAAAAATCCGCTTAAAAGTTCAGGAACGGCACTGATGATATCTATTCTCATATTATTTTTTTGAATGCACAAAACTAGAGGATTAAAAATAAAAATACTTTATTGTTTTGATAAAATTCGTTTAATTTCTTTGCCGTAAATAGATTTTTGTTGTTGTTCCGGTAATACTTTATAAATGGTATCCAGTGCTTTTTTGTTATTGTAAAACGTCATCATAGCGGTATAAGGGGCTATAGCTAATTCTTTGTTGTTAAAAATAAAATTAAGCGAATACAAAGCATCTTTTTTATCTAAATTCTGCATTTTAGTTTGTATAGAATCTAATTTTGCTTGATTGTTTGCTTGGCTGGCTTCTACTTTTGCTTTAAACAAGTCCATTTTTTTCTCGTTAAATTTCTTCATCATTTTTTGATACTCCACTTTTTTTGCTTGGTTTATACCGGCTTTTATTTGCGGATTGATGGCAAAACTTTCTAAAAAAGTATGTATCGTTATGGTATCATTGGGTTCGGCAAAGAAAAGAATTTGACCGTCTTTGATTTCAGGTAGTGCCAAAATCATTACTTGCGGTTCTTTGATGTCGGTTTGAAATTCAAAATGTTCATTCCCGTCAACTTTGATAGAATCTATGGATTTTAGACTATCATGAATCATTCTTTTTAACAATAATGTACCTAATTTCAAGTCTTTTACATTTCCTTTAATAAGTAAATTTCCTTTTTGATGTTCAGTTGAGCAGGAGCCAGTTAAAAAAAATAAGCTTGCTAAAACGACGTATATTTTTTTCATGTGTTTGTTTTTATCAATTATTTAAATGAATTAAGTATTATGAATAATTTAAGGCGTAAAATTACAAAAAATAAACTTCATCCGCTACAAAAAATAGGGGCATTGCATTTGCAATACCCCCTAATTATAATGATTCGTTATAAAATACTAATCATTTAGCTGTTTTTCTTGATGTAATTCAAGGCGCTTCCGGCTTTAAACCATTCTATTTGCTGTTCGTTATATGTGTGATTTACTTTGATGATGTCAACAGATTTGTCGGCGTGTTCAATTTCGACGGTCAATTGTTTGCCGGGGGCAAATTCTTTTAAATCTACAAAACTAAATCGGTCGTCTTCTTTGATTTTATCGTAATCAGCTTCATTGGCAAAAGTCAATCCTAGCATACCTTGTTTTTTAAGATTGGTTTCGTGAATACGAGCAAAAGATTTAACAATCACAGCTATTACACCCAAATGTCGTGGTTCCATAGCGGCGTGTTCTCTTGAAGAACCTTCACCGTAATTTTGGTCACCAATGATAACACTTAACATCTTTTCTTGTTTGATATCTCTGGCAACTTTTGGCACGGATTCATATTTTCCGGTGATGGGATTTTTAGTTTCACCAACTTTTCCGTTAAAGGCATTGACACCACCGATAAGCATATTGTTAGAAATATTATCCAAATGTCCACGATATTTTAGCCAAGGACCTGCCATTGAAATATGGTCGGTGGTACACTTTCCAACGACTTTAATCAATAGGGGGAGGTTATACATATTTCCACCGTCCCATTCGGCAAATGGTGTTAATAATTGTAACCTATCCGATTTGGGATCAACGATTACTTCAACATTAGAACCATCAGCTACGGGTGGAATAAATCCGGGGTCGTCAACTTCAAATCCTTGTGGTGGCAATTCCCAACCACTAGGGTCTTCCAATTTGATGCCGTCAATGCTATCTGTTCTCGGATCAAAATCTAATTTACCGGAGATAGCAGCAGCCATAACCATTTCGGGCGAAGCCACATAAGCATAGGTATTTGGGTTGCCATCTGCACGTTTGGCAAAGTTACGGTTAAAGGAATGCACAATGGCATTTTTCGGATTCCCTTCGATGTCATCGCGCTTCCACTGACCAATACAAGGGCCACAAGCGTTGGTGAATATTTTGGCGCCTAGTTCTTTAAAAATATCTAGCAAGCCATCTCTTTCAGCCGTATAGCGCACTTGTTCAGAGCCAGGATTGATACCTAGTTGTGCTTTGGGTTTGATGCCTTTTGCCAGTGCTTGTTTGGCTACAGATGCAGCACGTGATAAATCTTCATAAGACGAATTGGTACAAGAACCGATTAATCCCCATTCTACTTTTGTTGGCCAATCATTTTCTTTGGCCACTTCTTTCATTTTTGAAACGGGCGTATCTTTATCAGGTGTGAAAGGACCATTCAAATAAGGTTCTAATTCACTTAGATTTATTTCGATTACTTCGTCATAGAATTTTTCCGGATTTGCATAAACTTCATCATCAGCACGTAAATATTCTTTGATATCATTGGCAGCGTCGGCTACGTCATCACGACCGGTGGCACGCAAGTAGCGTTCCATTGCAGCATCATAAGCAAAGTTTGAATTGGTAGCACCTACTTCGGCACCCATATTACAGATAGTACCTTTTCCGGTTGCAGACAAAGATTCGGCTCCTTCGCCAAAATATTCGATAATGGCACCTGTACCACCTTTTACCGTTAAAATTCCGGTAACTTTTAAGATAATATCTTTAGGGGCAGCCCATCCGCTTAATTTTCCGGTTAGTTTAACACCGATTAGTTTTGGAAATTTAAGTTCCCAAGGCATGGCAGCCATCACATCTACGGCATCTGCACCACCTACACCTACGGCAACCATCCCAAGTCCGCCTGCGTTAACGGTATGCGAATCTGTACCAATCATCAATCCACCCGGAAAAGCATAGTTTTCCAAAACAACTTGGTGAATAATACCGGCACCCGGTTTCCAAAATCCAATACCATATTTTTTAGATACGGATTCTAAGAAATTGTAAACTTCATTATTTTTGTTAATGGCTTCTTGTAAATCTTTTTCTACGCCCATATATGCTTGAATCAAGTGATCCAAGTGTACGGTTGAGGGAACAGCAACTCTTTTTTTACCGGCTTGCATAAATTGTAACAAGGCCATTTGTGCCGTGGCATCTTGCATCGCAACACGATCTACTTTAAACTCTACATAGTCTTTTGCGCGTACTAATTCTCTATCAGCATCGCCCTGCCAAAGGTGCGCGTATAATATTTTTTCGGTATAAGTGAGCGGTCTACCCAAAATTTTTCTTGCTTTTTTTACCCTATCGGGCATGGTCTCATAGACCTTTTTGATCATATCTATATCAAATGCCATAATATATATTTTTTTTAATTTTTATTGATGAGTTACAAAATTAGCATATTAGTGGAATTTTCCTATTTTTTTTGTCATAAAAATCTCAATTAATAAAATTTTTATCATAATCATAAAATCATTCTTTAAAAAATAGAATTCTTAAAATAAATTATAAATTGCTTTGCATAAAAAATCAGATTCGACCGGTTATTTTTTTTAATCGGGCGTATAAAAAGGGGCTTTTGGCGATTAAAATCCTTTTCCAAATGGAAAGTTGCTTATTTTGCCTTATATATTTTGCATATTTGTTTAGCATCCTATTGGTGAAATCTTGTGTTTGATATTGCAAATCCTTTTGATTTGTCAGTAGCGACATTTCATTTAGCTTGACTAAAAATAGCCCAAAAGACGCCGGAAAACTTGATGTTTTGGCAGTGAGTTGCTGCTTCATAAAAATTTCTTGGGTAGCAGATAATGCTTGCATAAAATCGATCAAGTGTTTCTTGCAGGGTTTTTGTTGGGTAATTGAGTTGTTTCTGATGATATAGTGGTAGGCAGGAAACATTAAATTGTTTACTCGTTTAGCTATTGAAAAAGCATAAAAAATCATCGCCATGTCTTCGTAATATCCTTTTGAAAACTGTAAGTTGTGTTGTCTGATAAAATCAGTTTTCCACAATTTTGCACATGCTTTGGGTTCTATAAAAACGCCTTCATTGTAATATGTAATACCATCGATGGCTTTGGTAAATGGAATGATGTTTTTTGGAAGCAATTTTTTTGTATTACCTTGATGCTCAATATGTTGTGCTTGTAGAATGTCTAGCTCTTCCGATTGGCTCTTTTCGTATAAAACCTCCAGTGCATTTGGATGAATATAATCGTCGCTGTCTAGAAAAAAAATATATTCACCACGAGCTTTTGCCATTCCTGAATTACGTGCTGCACCTAAGCCCATATTTTTTGGATGCGTGATAACTTGTACACGATTGTCGGTCATTTTATATTCTTGCAACAGATGTGCTGTTTTGTCGGTAGAACCATCATCTATAAAAATAATTTCGATATTTGTAAGGGTCTGTTCATGTACTGAATCAAAGGCTTTTTGAATATATTTTTCGGAATTATAAGCCGGAATAATGATGGATACTTTTGTTTTGTGATACATAAGAATTATACAAAATTTACTTCGGGTTCTAAATCAATATTAAAATGCTCTTTTATTTTATCGATAATCATTGTTGCCAGTTCTTGTATTTGAGTGCCACTTGCATTTCCATAATTAACCAATACCAAAGCTTGTTTGTCGTGTACGCCCACCGCTCCAAAACGTTTGCCTTTAAATCCTGCTTTTTCGATGAGCCATCCGGCAGGAATTTTATATTTGCTTGGTGATATTTTGTAAAACGGCATATCGGGAAATTGCGAAGCCAAAGACTCAAATAAATCTTTATCGACAATGGGGTTTTTAAAAAAACTTCCTGCATTTCCTATTTTTTTAGGGTCGGGGAGCTTGCTTTCTCTTATTTCGATAATTGCTTCTGCCACTTGTTTAATACTTGGCGAGCTTATATTTTTGTCTTTTAGAACTTGTTGAATGGCACCGTATTGAATATTTGGCGTGTAATTTTTTTTGTGTAAGTTGATGTTAACAGCCGTAATAAAATATTTGTTTTTGTTTTCGGGCTTTTTAAAAATAGATTGCCTATATCCAAATTGACAATCTTGTTTGTAAAAAATAACTTCCTTGCCTGTTTGCATATCAATAGCAAATACCTGTGAGATAACATCTTTTATTTCAACACCATAGGCGCCGATATTTTGAATAGGAGCTGTCCCAACTTTACCCGGAATCAAGGCCAGATTTTCTATACCGCCATAATTTTGTGCAACAGCCCACATGACGAGATTATGCCAATTTTCCCCGCCCATTATTTTAAACCTGACTTCATTTTCATCTTCGGATATAACTTCTTTCCCTTTGAGGTTGTTTAGCATAATGATACCCTCAAAATCTTTAAGAAACAACACATTACTGCCGCCACCCAGAATCATTTTCTTTTCATCAGGAAATTCTTTTATCAGTTGATAAATATCTTTAATATCTTGTATATCAGCTAGATATTTAGTTGTGACAGCTATGCCAAAGCTATTGTAGTTTTTAAGCGAAACATTTTTTTGCATCCTATGATTATATTGGTTGGTAAAAATACGATAAATTTTAAAGATGCAAAAATGATAAATGATTCACTATTTTTTTTTAGGATATACGCATACTATAATATTTTTAATAAATGTTGCGTGATGATTTTACGCTGCGGTGTGTAGAGACGCCCAATTTGGGCGTCTGTACAGTGCACATATGCGTGTACGTGTAGAGACGTTGCGGCGCAACGTCTGTACGATATGATGATTTTTCATTGTAGAGACGCAATGCATTGCGTCTGTACATGGTGTGTGTATTTGTACAGAATTTTGCAGATTTTTGATTGTGTATTGATATTCGTGTATGTAAAGACGTTGTGCCACAACGTCTTTACAAGCAACAACGTCTGTATGGGGAAATTACGCAAAAAAGTAAAAGATATAATAAAATCGCAGGGACGCCCAAATTTAAAATTAGAATTCGTATTTAAAATATCTGTCTTTTGTAATTACTGATAAAAAAGTGCAGAAAACAGTAGATGTAAGAAAAGATAAATAAGCACTATTATTTTTGTGTTTTTTATCGTACATCTATATATACTATCTTTGCCAAATAAATTGCTTGCATCAATACCTTGATAAATAAAAGGATATTGTTGATTCTATCTTGTTTTTTACAAACATAGAACTTCCAAGTATTAGGTTTAAATATATGAAAAAATACGCTATAACAGATTGGTTGCCAACTACTTTAAAAGAAGTAAGAAAACGCGGTTGGGAACAATTGGACGTAATTGTTTTTAGTGGCGATGCTTATATTGATCATCCGGCATTCGGTCCAGCGGTGGTAGGGCGTATATTTGAAAGTTTTGGTTTAAAAGTGGCCATCGTACCACAACCAAATGTGCGAGACAACTTACAAGATTTTACCAAATTGGGTGCGCCGCGACTGTTTTTTGCGGTTACTGCAGGCAGTATGGATTCTATGATAAGCAATTATACGGCGAGCAAAAAGCCTAGAGAAAAAGATGCTTATTCGCCGGGGGGCGAATGGGGAAACAGACCCGATTATGCTAGTGTTAAATATAGTCAAATTTTAAAGAAATTTTATCCCGATGTGCCTATTTTACTAGGCGGTATAGAAGGGTCTTTGCGTAGGGTAACGCATTATGATTATTGGAGCGATCAATTAAAACCGTCTATATTGGCCGATTCGGGTGCGGACTTGCTGGTTTACGGCATGGGTGAGCTTCCCTTGCGGGAAATTGTTAGATTGGTGGTGCGAGGTGTACCCTTTGAATCAATCAAAACGGTAAGGCAAACGGGTTTTTTGACAGATGAAAAGTTGCCTAAAAACAAGCAATGGGAAGATATATGGATTCATTCTCATGAACGTTGCTTAAAAGACAAGAAAGTTTTTGCGCAAAATTTTAAAAGCTTGGAAATCGAATCGAATATGATGAAATCAAACAGGCGAATTTTGCAGAAAATTGGTTTAAAAACTTTGGTTTTGAATCCCACCTATTCCGCTATGACCGAAAAGGAGATAGATGCTGCTTATGAATTGCCTTTTACCAGAATGCCGCATCCTAAATATCGTAAGCGCGGTCATATTCCGGCTTACGAAATGATTAAACATTCTATCAATATTCACAGAGGATGTTTTGGCGGTTGCAGTTTCTGTACGATTTCGGCACATCAAGGGAAATTTATTGCCAGTAGGAGCAAGCAGTCCATTCTTAAAGAACTCGATCAAATTACCAAGCAAGAGGATTTTAAAGGTTATATTTCGGATATTGGCGGTCCTTCGGCCAATATGTATAAAATGAAAGGAAAGGATTTGTCTATTTGTGAAAAATGTACGGCGCCTTCTTGCATAAATCCGGTGGTTTGTAGCAATTTGGATACTTCGCATGCCAATTTGATGGATATTTACAAAACGGTTGACAAACATCCAAAGGTAAAAAAAGCTTTTGTCGGTAGTGGTATTCGTTACGACCTAACCGTTCCGAGTTTTAATAAAAAAGCAGACCCAAAACAATTGGAAGCTTATCTGGAACAATTGATGACACGGCATACATCCGGGCGATTGAAAGTAGCCCCCGAACACACTTCTGACAGGGTGCTTAAAATGATGCGAAAACCATCTTTTAAATATTTTCATGAATTCAAACGGATTTTTGATAAAATTAATCGTAAAACCGGATTGAAACAGCAGTTAATTCCTTATTTCATTTCTTCACATCCCGACAGTCAGATGGAGGATATGGCAAATTTGGCTGCCGAAACCAAGCAAATGGGTTTTCAATTGGAACAAGTTCAAGATTTTACGCCCACACCGATGACGGTTGCCACAGTGGCCTATTACAGCGGTTATCATCCTTATACACTAAAACCGGTAAAAACGGTTACCAACCGGAAGGAAAAATTGGATCAATGGAAATTCTTTTTTTGGTATAAGCCGGAAAACAGAAAGTGGATTAAGGATAAATTGATGCAATTAGGCCGAAAAGATTTAATGGAAGTTTTGTTGGGTAAAAATACTTATAAACCAAGAACGACAAAAGACTATAAAACTACAAAGTCACATAAACGCAGTGGGCCGCATCATCAAAAAAGGCGGAGAAAATAATTATATTATTATAAAAAAGCTCGAAAATAATTCCTGTTTTCCGCATAGGGACACCAAAATATTTAAAAAGATCTGTCTAACAAAGTCTAGTTTTAGACAAAGGATATTTCCTAACACAAGCCATTGCGGTTTACCCATGGCCTACGAAGCTTTTACGTAAATTTAGAGTGGAGCGGACGTAAAAAACAATCTGCTGTTCGAGCATAACGAAATTTTGATTGGAAATAAGAATTTCCAATTAGTAAAAAATAGGATTAATAGCAGGAGCGTAGAGCGAGTTCAGATTGTTTAGGGAGCGAAACGTATAAATTAGTAAAAGTTTCGTAGGCCTAGACTTTTTTGTTGCTTTTTTGGTCAATGCAAATCAGAGATTCACGAACACTTAAAAAAATAATGAATAATAGTGAGTAAAAAAGTAAAGATTTAATAAAATAGCAGGGATACCCAAATTTTGAAATATAAAATTGTATTTAAATATCAGACAGTTGTAATTTCTAACGAAATAGGTGCGGAAAACTGGAAAAAGTAATTTTATTATGAAAAAAAGCTCGAAAATAACTTTTCGAGCTTTAATGTTTTTGGTTAAGAATGAATACTATTCTTCTAATTCTCCTATAATATTATCGACTGGTGGTCCTTGATATTTATCATCACCAAAGGCAAGCATGGGTAAGAAAATAAAAGGAAGTAAAATCATACCGATGGCATAACCGGCACCTTTTCCAAAGCTTTTTGCCAATAAATAATACAAATAAAATGCAATGACAATGTTTACATAGGGAATTAACATTAACAGTCCCCACCAGCCCGGTTTTCCACCGATTTCGGCAAGCACCCAGCTATTGTAAATAGGTACAATACTAGCCCAACCCGGTTTTCCGGCTTTTGTGAAAATTTTCCATAAGGAAACGATCAATAAGATCACGATTAATAAAATAAGAAGTCCTCCAATTGCTCCCATAATTAAGTTATTTTTAGTTGTGCTTACTCTATACAGTTTTCAGCTTCCCTGATTTTGGGGTAAAGGTAACAAAAATCACGTCAAAAAACAATGACAAATTATGGAAATTTTGGGTATTGTTTAAAATTGGGTTTTCTTTTTTCTAAAAATGCATTTTTCCCTTCTTGTGCTTCATCCATTAAATAAAACATGAGTGTGGCGTCACCTGCAAACTCCATAAGTCCGCGTTGCCCGTCTAATTCGGCATTCATCGCGCGTTTAATCATACGGATAGCCATAGGGCTACGTTCTTGTATGGTTTGGCACCATGCTACGGTTGTGTTTTCTAGTTGTTCCAGAGGTACTACCTTGTTGACCATACCCATTTTTTCAGCTTCGTCTGCGGTATATTGATTGCATAAGAACCATATTTCGCGGGCTTTTTTTTGTCCAACATGACGGGCAAGATAGGAGGAACCAAATCCACCGTCAAAACTACCGACTTTTGGTCCGGTTTGTCCAAAGCGGGCGTTATCGCTGGCAATAGTCAGATCGCAAACTACGTGGAGGACGTGGCCGCCACCAATGGCATAACCGTTGACCATAGCAATAACGGGCTTTGGAATATGCCTAATCATACGATGTACATCGAGTACGTTGAGGCGGGGGACCCCGTCTTCGCTGATGTAACCGCCTTTGCCTTTGATATTTTGGTCGCCACCGCTACAAAAAGCTTTATCACCTGCACCGGTCAGGATGATGACATCGATCTCAGGATGCATTTCGCAATAAGAAAGCGCTTCCAAAATTTCGTCGTTGGTTTTGGGACGAAAAGCGTTGTAAACATGCGGACGATTAATGGTTATTTTTGCAATACCTTCAAAATATTCAAAGAGAATATCTTCGTATTCTTTTATTTTTTGCCAATTTCTTTTCATGCTAATTTCTTTATGGTTTTTATTTTATCTGCTTTAAGAAAAGCTGAGCGTAAAAGTAAGAAATTTATCAATAAAATAATTACACCATTTTAACTTATAGCTTTTTTAGATAAGTGCGTAAGTTATCATCAGGTTCAAGTTGCAATTTCTTTTTTAATCGGTAAAGTGCATTTTTTACACTTTGTGCGGAGATATTAAAAATGGATGCAATTTCTTTATTGGTCATTCCCAATCTAATCAAAGCGGCAAGTCTAAAATCGTTGTTGGTTAAATCGGGATTTTGTTGCATCAGTTTGTCAACAAAGCTTTTATTGGTTTCTTCGAAGTAGGTTTTAAATTGTTCCCAATCTTTTTTTGATTGTATGGTTTTTTGAATTTCTCTTTTTAAACTCTTGTATTGAATTTTTGTTTTATCTTCTTCTTTTGGTTTAATGTCTTTGATAATATTTAAGTAGTTCTGTAATAATTTATTACGTTGCATAATGTTGATGGCATGCGTAGCCAAGCGTTTGTTTTTATAGGCCAATTCTTGTTCTAATTGTTGTTGTTTGAGTTGGGTTTTCTTCAATTTTAGTTCTGCGATTGCTTTTTCTTTTTTTCTTCGTTGCCAAATAAATGCAGCACTCAATATTACAAAAGTTATCAGGCTTAAAAGGATGGTAATTAAGGTATTGGTTCTGGCTTTTTCAATTTTCTGACGAGCGGATAATCTTGCAATTTCTTTTTCCTTTTTCTCAGTTTGATATTTTTTATCCAACTCGCTTAGCTGTTTTTGTATCTCAATATTGTCAATGCTGTCTTTTAGTGTATAATATCGTTCTTTATAGTGATAGGCATTTTTAAAATTATTTGTTTTGAGATAGATCTGTTCCAATCCTTGCAGACTTTTTAAGCGCAATCGGGGGTTGTCAATTTTTTGGGTGAGCTGTAAGGCTAAATTATAATAATGTTTAGCCAAATCATATTTACCAATATTAGTGTAAGCTTTGCCTAAATCGGAATAGCAGTCGGATAAATCTTCAGGAGAATTTAAGGATTTGAACTTTTGTATAGCCTCAAGTAGATAGGGGATTCCTTTTTTATATTGTTTTTTTTGGATATAAGTCAATCCAATATTTTGGGTTACAACTGCGATGCCACTATTTATTTTGGCTTTTTTATAATAGGTCAATGCTTTTTTATAAAAATAATAGGCAGAATCCAGTTTTTTAGCATCTGAATATAAAGCGCCAAAATTATTGTAGATATCGGCTAATACATAATCGTCTTTTAATTCTTTTGCAATTTGAAGAGCATTATTCAGGTGTCTTTTGTCCTTTTCTAAGTTTTTTAAATATCCATATAAATTGGCAATGTTTATTTGTGTAGTAGCCATACCAAACGAATCCTTATTGTGTTCAAATGCACGTAAACTTTGCAGGGAGTATTCCAAGGATTGTTTATAATCTCCTACTTTTTTATATATAGAAGCGATGTTGTCAAGTGTGCCCGGCAATCGAATACTATCATTTGTTTGCTTAAATTTTTGTAGAGAAAGTTTGCCATATTTTAAAGCATCGTCATACCTTCCTAAATTTTTATGAGCTACACACAGTAAATTGTAGGTAATGCCCATTTTTTTATCCGATAATAATTTCGGATCGACTTTTAAGATTTTTTCGGTATAATAAATCGTAGAATCCAATTGGCCGATATAGTAGAAACCAATAGCCGTGTTTATGAAGGCATCGGGTAGTTTTTTAGAATGTTGTGTTTCGAAATTTTGAATGGCTTGCTTGCCATAACGGATGCTTTTTTCGGGTGAAACTCTCCAATACAATTCAGAAAGTTGTAGTTGTATAGCGCCTTTATCTTTGGCATGAACCAATTCATTCTCCAAATCAGATATCTTTATTTGATTTTTGACATGGCCTTCCTGACCAAAGACTAGCAGCGGGCTTAAAAGAAGTAATAAGAATATCTTTTGTAGCATATCTTATAAATTAATACAAATTCTATTGAATAGAATTGGTTTGATTTATTTCCGATACGTAAAAATAGCAAAAAAATCAATATAGCTTTATTAGATATTTTTTGTGAGGTGTTTCAGGTGCTGATTTTATTTTTTTGATTTATAAAAATATGCGTTCATTTCTCCCCTTTTTTTATGGCTTTCAAAATTTTTTTTCAAAAATAATTTGTATAATATGTAAATGACTGATTGTTAATCTTTTGTAAATTTTATTAAAAAAATAAAAAATTATCATGAGTACCATTTGA
>JANTGO010000040.1 GCA_024763015.1 Flavobacteriaceae bacterium | reverse complement strand
AATTATAAAAAAATGTTAATTGTATAAATAAATGTGCTTTGTTATTGAGAAAACGACATAAAAAAAGCCCTGACAATGTCAAGGCTTAGAAAAATATATTAAAGTGATTTATTTCATTCCTGCCAATAAAAACTCTTTATTTAAAATAGCAATATTGGTTAACGATATACCTTTAGGACATTCTACTTCACAAGCGCCGGTGTTGGTACAACTACCAAAACCTTCTTTGTCCATAGCGGCAACCATATTTTGAACACGTTGGGCAGCTTCTACACGTCCTTGTGGTAATTGTGCAAATTGTGCAACTTTTGCAGATACAAACAGCATAGCTGAAGCATTTTTACAAGTAGCTACACAAGCACCACAACCAATACATGTAGCTGCATCAAAAGCATTATCCGCATCTTTTTTAGGAATGGGAATATTGTTGGCATCTACGGTTCGTCCGGATGTGTTTATAGATATATAACCACCGGCTTGTTGAATGCGTTCAAAGGCACTTCTATCTACCACCAAGTCTTTTACAACAGGGAAGCCTTTTGCTCTCCAAGGTTCAATGGTAATGGTTTCGCCATCTTTAAACTTACGCATATGCAATTGACAAGTAGTTACAAGTCTATCGGGACCGTGCGCTTCACCGTTAATAAATAGGGAACACATACCACAAATACCCTCACGACAATCGTGGTCAAAGGCTATGGGTTCTTCGTCGTTATTGATGAGTCTTTCGTTTAGTAAATCTAACATTTCTAAGAAGGACATATCAGTTTCAACGCCATCTATTTGATAATCGACCATACGTCCTTTGGCGTTAGGGCCGGCTTGTCTCCAAATTTTAAGATTTAGTTTCATAATTATTTATAGCTTCTAGTGGTTAGTTTTACAAATTCAAATTTAAACGGTTCTTTATGCAAGATAGAATTTACCGGATCAACGGCTTTTGTATATCTGTCATAAGGTCCGGCAGGATATTCCCAAGCGGCAGCATAAGCATAATTTTCATCATCGCGTAGTGCTTCACCTTCTTCGGTTTGATATTCTTCGCGGAAGTGTCCGCCACAAGATTCTTTTCTGTTATAAGCATCAAGGGCTAATAGTTCACCCATTTCTAAAAAGTCTGCTACATAACCTGCTTTTTCTAGTTCTTGGTTAAAATCTTCATTTTTTCCGGGAACTTTAACGTCTTTCCAGAATTCTCTTCGAAGTTCTTGGATTTCTTTAATAGCTTCTTCCAATCCTTTTGCGTTACGAGCCATTCCGGCTTTATCCCACATGATTTTACCCAATTTTTTATGGAAATAATCTACGGAATGTTTGCCTTCATTATTTAGGAAGAAATTGGTTTCTTCGATAACTTTTTGTTCCGCTTCATCAAATTCAGGTGTATCCGTTGGGATTTTTCCTGTTTTGATGTAATCAGCTAAGTAATCGCCAATAGTATATGGTAATACAAAATAACCATCTGCCAAACCTTGCATCAATGCAGAAGCACCTAAACGGTTGGCTCCGTGGTCAGAGAAGTTTGCTTCACCAATCACAAATAAACCAGGCAAGTTGGATTGTAAATCATAATCTACCCAAAGGCCACCCATAGAATAGTGGTTTGCGGGATAAATCATCATAGGTGTTTTATAGGGATTTTCATCTACGATTTTTTCATACATTTGGAATAAGTTACCATATTTATTTTCGATAACTTTTTCACCCAATTCAATGATTTTTTCTTTTGAAGGATTTTTTATACCATGTAAGTGCGCTTGTTCTTTACCATAGCGATCAATGGCTGAGGCAAAATCTAAGTAAACAGCTTCACCTGTTTTGTTAACACCAAATCCGGCATCACAACGTTCTTTGGCAGCACGCGATGCCACATCACGAGGCACCAAATTACCAAAGGCAGGGTAACGCCTTTCTAAATAATAATCTCTATCTTCTTCGGGTATTTCAGTAGGTTTTAATTTTCCTTCGCGAATGGCAACGGCATCTTCCATTTTTTTAGGTACCCAAATTCGGCCATCGTTACGTAGTGATTCCGACATCAAAGTCAGTTTAGATTGATGTTCACTACTACGGGGAATACAAGTAGGGTGAATCTGTACAAATGCAGGATTGGCAAAATAAGCACCCTTGCGATGTGCACGCCAGATAGCAGTTGCATTAGAACCCATTGCATTGGTAGAAAGGAAATAAACATTGCTATAACCGCCTGTGCCTAAGACAACAGCATGTGCAGAATGTCTTTCGATTTCTCCGGTGACTAAATTACGGGTAATAATACCACGAGCATGTCCGTCTATAACGACTAGATCAAGCATTTCATGGCGGTTATACATCGTAACTTTACCACGAGCAATTTGTCTGTTCAGAGCTGAATAAGCACCTAATAATAGTTGTTGACCGGTTTGTCCTTTGGCATAAAATGTTCTGGATACCAAAACACCACCAAATGAACGGTTGTCTAATAATCCACCATAATCACGTGCAAAGGGAACGCCTTGCATAACCGCTTGGTCAATAATGGCGCCGGAAACTTCTGCTAAACGATAGGTATTGGCTTCACGCCCTCTATAGTCACCACCTTTAATGGTATCATAAAATAGACGCCAATCGCTATCGCCATCATTTTGATAATTTTTTGAAGCATTGATACCACCTTGAGCCGCAATAGAGTGTGCCCTACGTGGTGAGTCTTGAAAAGCAAATGCTTTTACATTATAACCCATTTCTGCCAAAGATGCGGCAGCAGCACCACCTGCCAATCCCGTACCAACAACTATAATGTCAATGTTACGTTTGTTTGCAGGATTTACTAATCTGATTTTATCTTTATAGGTTGTCCATTTGTCCGCTAAAGGTCCTTCCGGAGTATGCGCTTGTAATGGCTTTCCTTCTTTTATATTGATTGTTGACATAATTAATATTTTTTAATTAAAATAGAAATAAATTGCAATTGCTGAAAAACAAAATGCTACTACAAAAGCAACGATATTGCCTGTGACAACCAAAGCTTTGTTACATTTTTCTCTTGGCGTTCCCAAAGATTGAAAAGCGGATTGGAATCCATGACTCAAATGAATACCCAATGAAATAAATGCAAATACATATAATAATGTATAAACTGGGTTTTTAAATAATCCGATTACCAATGCATAGTGGTCAGAGATGTCTTGTGTCTTGAAAGGATAGAAGTAGTTGTATAAATGTATTAACAAAAATACAAGAACACCTAATCCTGTCCAAATCATGTTTCTAGAAGCCCAAGAGGAAGCGGCCCCTAAGTTTGTCTTAGCATATTTAACCGGACGCTTGGAGTTGTTGGTCAATTCTAGGTAGATTCCCATTCCAATATGGAATAGAAAGCCAAGAAATAGAATTGGTTGCATAATTTGAATGAATGGATTGGTTCCCATAAATTCAACTGCTGCATCAAATGCTTCCTTGCCCGGGTAAATAAGGGTCAAATTGATAACAAGGTGAACAAAGATAAATATTACCAGAAATAATGCTGAAATAGCCATCGATGTTTTCTTTGCTACTGAAGATTTTAATATACTCATAGTAGTTTATTTTTTTAGATGAACAAATATACACTTTAATACAGTTTTGTAATTGACTATTGTCATTTTTTTTATCACTATATTTGAGTGGGTAAGCAATAGAAAAAGAGTGTTAAAAAATTTTATTGATATGATGATAATTATGTTAAAAATATTTACAGCTAAGTAGTTTCTGTTTTTTTTCATTTGATAATTTAGAAAAAAATAGTACCTTAGTGCGAAATAAATTAACTAAAAAATAAATACTATGAATAGAATTAGACTATTAGTGCTATTTTTAGGTTTTGTGCAATTATCTTTTGGGCAAAATCTAAAAGTTTCAGGGACGGTTACGGACACAGCCAATGAACCTATTCCGGGGGTTAATGTCACGGTAAAAGGTTCACAAAGGGGTGTTGCAACAGATTTTGATGGTAAATATACCATTAATGTCAACGAGGGTGATGTATTGGTTTTTTCTTACCTGGGTTATCAAACGCTTGAAAGAAAAATTGATTCCTCACAAAGCTTAAACGTGCAAATGAAAGCTTCTGCTGCACAATTGAACCAAGTGGTGATTACCGCTATGGGTATTAAAAAGAATGAAAAAGCTTTGGGTTACGCCTCTCAATCCGTTAAGATGAGCGATTTAAAACAAGTAAATACTAATGCGCTTGCCAATATCCAAGGGAAAGTTTCCGGCGTTCAAATTTCACAATCTTCAGGTGCTGCCGGTGGTGGTGTTGATATTTTGATTCGTGGGGTTAAATCTTTGGATGCCAGTGTAAGCAACCAACCTTTAATAATTGTTGATGGGGTTAGGATAAACAATGCGGTTGAAGCAGGAAATGTAAATCCTTCTGCCGGTAGTAACTCACCAAGTCCGGTGGGTACCGATCAGTTCTCTTTTTCAAATAGGGCTTTGGATTTAAACCCCGATGATATTGCTTCAATGAATGTGCTTAAAGGTGCTGCTGCTGCTGCCTTATATGGAATTGATGCGGCAAATGGTGCTATTGTAATTACGACTAAAAAAGGTCATAAAGGTGAAACAAAATACACTTTGACATCTAAATTTTCTTTTAGCGATGTAAATAAATATGTGGAATTACAAGATAAATGGCGTGAAGGATACAGCAGAACTGCCAGAGTAACTATGGACCCGAATAATCCTAATATTAATCCTACCCAAGGTAGAGGTTATGGTGCAGACAAGGGTTACTGGTTGATCAATGGGGCACCTTATAGTTTTCATACTTGGGGACCTGCCTATGCCGATGACAATGATCCCACGATTAAATTTCACGATTTTTACAGAGATTTCTTTCAAACAGGTGTTGGAACAAACCTAAACTTTAGTGTAAGAGGCGGACAAGAAAAATATAATTATTATTTTTCAATCGGAAATAACAATACTTCAGGTATTGTACCGAATACAGATTACAAAAAAACAAACTTAAAATTAAGATCTGATTATCAGTTGAGTAAAAAATTCAACGTAGAATTGTCTGCGGGTTATGCAGTATCAAAAGGTGCTTTGCCCAATAGTGGTGACAAGTCTATAATGAGTTCGATGTCTTATTGGTCACCTTCTATAGATATTAATGATTATCTTTTGCCAGATGGAAGACAAAAAAATTATACACCATACTGGATTGATAATTCAAGATATTTTGCTGAAGTAAGTAATCTAAAAAGTGATGTAAATAGATTTATTGGAAGTCTTAATGCCAATTACAAATTGTCTGATAGATTTAATTTGAACTATAGAATTTCAATGGATCATTACAACGATGCCCGTAACAGATTTGTGCCGGCAGATTTAGATGTAGGTACGCAAGTTAAGGGTTTTATTATCAACCAAAATCTGGCTTTCAATTCGTTCAATTCATTATTATTGGCTAAATATGATTATGAATTAAATAAAGATATGACTTTTAGTTTCTTAGCCGGTAACGAAGTTTCTACCCAACAAAATTCTTTTGAATCCATTAGAGGGGAAACGCTAATTATACCATTATATAATAATATATCTAATGCTGAAAACTATTTTAATTCTCGAAATTCCATTGGAAAAAATAGAGTAGGTTTGTTTGGCGAAGTAGATTTTGCCTATAAAGATAAATTATTTGTAAACCTTACCGGACGTAATGACTGGAGTTCTACTTTGCCAACGCAAAACAGATCATTCTTTTATCCATCTGTAAATGTTTCTTATGTTTTGACAGATTTATTAGATAAAAACAAGGATATTTTATCCTTTGCCAAAGTGAGAGCGTCATGGGCAAACGTAGGTAAAGATGCGCCGGCAGGTATATTGGGATCTACTTGGAAATTAAGTTTGTATCCAAATAATAATGGTGGCAATACAGGTGGTATTTACCCAAGTTCTAGGGAAGGTGATTTAAACTTAAAGCCCGAAAATCAAAGAACAACCGAATTTGGTTTTGATTTTAGATTCCTAAAAAATAGATTTAGAGTAGATTATACTTATTATAATAACTTAAATACGGATTTGATTACTAAGATTTACTTGCCAAGATCGACCGGTAAAACATTGATTTGGACCAATGCAGCTTCATTGCTCAATGTGGGACATGAAGTATTGCTTAGTGCCAATTGGATTGACAAAGAAAACTTTAGTTGGACCTCAACCGTAAACTGGTCAACCAATAAAGGAAAAGTTTCAGATTTACCTGATGGCGTAGAATCAATTCAATATGTAAGTAGCGGATATGCCGGGGTTGTTTCTATGGTAAAAGAAGGTGATGCGCCCGGAACGCTTTATGGTTATAAATGGAAGTATAATGAAAATGGTGATCGTATTATCGATGCCAATGGTTACCCTTCTATCGATACATCCAAAAAAGTTATTGTTGGAAATGCTTTCCCTGATTGGGTGGGTTCTATCAACAACAGTTTCAGATTCCACGATTTTAATTTAAACTTCTTGTTTGAATATAAAAAGGGTGGCGATATGTATGATGCCGGACAAAGAAACAGTATTAGAGATGGTATTCTTAAAATTACTGAATCTCGTTATGAAGACGTATTGTTAGATGGTGTACAAAGCGATGGTAACGGTGGTTGGACGCCTAATCAAACACAAGTACAGCTCGATCAAAATTATTACAGAAGCTCTTCTAAATACAACAGAGCTTCAGAGATTTTGGTACAAGACGCCTCTTGGATAAAATTAAGAAATGTTTCTTTCTCTTATACTTTACCAAATAAATGGCTTAAAAAAACAGGTATGAGAAGAATACAACTCAATGTTACAGGAAGCAATTTCTTATTATGGACACCTTTTAGAGGATTTGACCCGGAAGGAAGTCAGTTCTCTGCCGGTTCAAATACCTATGGATTTACAGGATTAAACATTCCTTTGACAAAAACATATAGCTTTGGTGTAAAAGTTGGATTTTAATTAAAAAATAATAAAAGATGAAAAAATACATATATTTATTCACACTGAGTTTATTAGCATTTTCATTTACAGGATGTAAAGACTTTTTTGATGTGAATGAGCGTACCGATACGGTCGCTGAAAACAAACAAGAAATAAGATTGTTACTACCTTCGGTAGAATATCACGTAGCGACGCTGGAATTTAGTGAAGCTTATTCAGTTGGACAAATACAACAACACATTGCCTCGTATTTTACACAAGGTGTTGACCAACATTACGAATCCTCTATGTCAGGTGTATGGACGAGTTATTATGCCTCGATTTTATACCCACTTAATAGAATGGATGAAATTGCTGATGCCAAAAATGCTGTTCATTACAAGGGGGTTATAGCTATCTTAAGGGCTTTGTCTCTTGGAATGACGACCGATATTTATGGTGATATGCCTTATAGCGATGCCGGTTTGGGAAGTGCAAACTATCAACCAACACCTGAGTCGCAACAAGTTTTATATACTAAAATTCAATCCCTATTGGATGATGGTATTGCCAAAATTGATGCACAAGATGATTCAGGTTTGGATAATATTCCCGGTGACGTTTTCTACCATGGAGATTTAGCAAAATGGAAAAGATTGGCATATACGCTTAAAGCCAGATATGCGATGCACTTGACCAAACGAAATGGTGCACAAGCAGCGCAAGATGCTTTGAATTATTTAGCAAACGGATTTACGTCAAATGATGATGATTTGCAATTATTCTTCAATGAAAAGAATAAAAATCCTTGGCATACTTCAGTTGTGTTGTCTGCTAATACCGGTAACCTTTCTGTACTATTTTCAGAACAATTGGTTAATTATATGAACGGTACGGTTTACCCTACCGCAATGATTGATCCAAGATTGCCCGATTATGTAAACAATGGCGGTGCTGCTACCTATGATGGTGCTGTCAATGGTGCGGAAGGAAATGATGCTGGCGGTAACGCTGCTAATACTTCATTTAATGGTGATGGTTATTATTTTCAACAAGATTCTCCCTTGGTGTTGGTTACCTATGCCGAAGCGCAATTTTTAAAGGCAGAAGCTGCCTTTTTGGCAAATGGTGGTACTACAACCTCTACAGGAAGTACACAAGATGCATATGATGCTTACTTAGCAGGAATGTCAGCCAATATGGATAAAATTGGTGTAGATACAACTTCTCGTGATGCTTACCTTGCAGACCCTGCAATAGCTGTAACGCCTGCCGGTTTGAAATTAGAAAACATTATGAAAGAAAAGTATATTGCACTGTTGTTAAATCCTGAGATTTTTACAGATATGCGTAGATATGATTTTTCTACCGATGTATATCTTGGTTTGGATTTGCCGGTTGACCCTGATCCGAATATGAATGGAGAATGGCCTCGTAGAGCTATTTACCCAACTACTGAAGTAGATAGTAATCCTAATATCAACCAAGTTGGTTTTGCCGATAGAGTTTGGTGGGATCAATAGTAAATTTTTAATATCATTTAAACTATCAAAACTTTGATATTTAAATGCTGACAGTTTTATGAAGAGCCGGCGCAAGCGCCGGCTCTTCATTTTTTTGAATGTTTCCCCGCATTATTCATGAAATTATCTTTATGTAGATACAAGGCATCGAATTTCGCCGACTTATTCATATATTTCAAGGAATTCGTAACGAAGTAGATGTATAAAGAGAAATTCAAGTACCACTCAAATTTGGGTGTGTATAATTTAATTTAAAAATACATTTAAATTGCTGTATATGTGGTGTTTGAAAGAAAAATTTTATAAATACGGTGAATAGTGCGGGTTACCAATCTTCAATCCTATGGGCATCAAATTTTAAAAATATAAATAGCATCAGGGTAAATGCCCAAAGTGATGAACCCCCATAGCTCAAAAAAGCCAAGGGAATACCAATGGTGGGAAACAAACCCAATACCATTAGCATGTTTAAAGCATAATGAAAAAATAAAACACTCACGACACCGTAGCCCAATATTCTGGAAAATTTCTGTTTTTGTCGCTCTGCTAAATATATAAGTCTTAACAAAAGGAAGGTATATAATAAAACCACAAGCATGGTTCCTATAAACCCCCATTGTTCTCCAATAACACTTAGAATCCAGTCTGTGTGTTGTTCGGGAATATAATCCCCTTGTGTTTGCGTGCCTTTTAGGATACCCTTACCGTGTAGTCCGCCGGTGCCAATGGCTATAAGTGCTTGTTTTAGATTATAACCGGTTCCTTTATCATCGTGCTTTTTGTTTAAAACGATTTCTATTCTATTGCGTTGATGGGGTTTAAGCACTTTGTTAAAAACAATACTGGTAGCCAAAATACTTAAAACGGATATAAATAAAATAGCGCCTGTTTTTAAGAATATTTTAGTTTTAAAAATAAAATAGCTTGCGGCATTTACAAGGATAAAGATTAGGCCAACACTTATCAATAACTTATTTTGTCCAAAATAAATAGTTAATATAAATAATGAAGCGATTAGTAAGCTAAATAAATAAAAATAAGCATGCATACCTTCTCGATACAAAACGATAAAGAGCGATAAAAATATGATGGCAGATCCTAGATCGGGTTGCATCAAAACGAGCAAGACAGGTACTAAAATAAGTAAGCCGGCTTGAAAAATATATTTGATTTTTTTTAAATCAAAATCGGGTTCTGTCAAGAGTTTTGCCAGACCTAAAATAGTAGTTAACTTGGCAAATTCTGCCGGTTGCAAACCAAAATTTCCAATTCTAAACCAAGAGCGATTCCCATTGATGTTCACACCAAAAACCAGGACAGCTATCAGTAGAAAAATACCGATTAGATAAAAGAGGGAAGCATTGTTTTTTATAAATCGAATATTTACAAGTCCTACAATCAATATGAGTACAAAACTAAAAGAGAACCATAAAGCCTGCTTGCCGTAATAAGTTTGCAAAACATTTGCGTCTTGGGCGGAATAAGTAGCGGAATAAATACTAACGATACCAATCAATACCAGTAATGTATAAATCAGCGTACTAAGCCAATCAAAATCGAATATGTTTACTTTTCTACTGTTTCTCATAATTCTTTAATTGATATACGGTCCTTAGGTCTGTATGTAACATTTTGTTTAATAAATCCGGTCGTGATACCCTTTTATTGACATATTTATCAATCATAAGTGTTGCAATGGGGGCTGCAATGGTAGCACCAAAACCGCCATTTTCGATAAAAACGGCTACGGCAATTTTAGGATTGTCCTTTGGGCCAAATGCTATAAAAATAGAGTGGTCAGGTAATTTCACGAGTTTTCCGTTAATTCTTGTTTTGTTTTCACTGGTTCCGGTTTTACCGCATAGTTCCATATCTTTTAGGCGACTATATTTGGCAGTCCCCGTTTTATATACCTGTGCCATTCCATCAATGATATAATCATAATATTTTTTTTCTATATCTGTCGAATGTTTTTTCTTAAATAATGGATTTATCGTTTCTTTTCCTTCATCGATATTTTTGATAATATGTGGTGTATAATAAAAACCTTTATTGGCTATGGCAGCCGTTATATTGGCTAGTTGAATGGGCGTCGTTAAGACTTCTCCTTGCCCAATGCCGTTTGAGGTGGTATAACTCGCCTGCCAACGATGGCTTGGATAATAACGGTCGTAGAATTTACTATCAGGGATAAGACCTTTTTTACCAACAGGAAGGTCAATATGCAGGTATTGTCCCAATCCGAATTTACTTAAATGATTTTTCCAAGCATCAATACCTTCTTGTGGTGTGTTGTATTTGTTGATAATATTTAGGTAAGTGTTTGAGAAATAGGTATTACAAGATTTGGTAATGGCCCAAGGCAATTTGACTTTTCTGCCATTGGCGCCACAGTGGCAATACATATGTCCGTTTCTGCCATAATAAAAACCATGATTACAAACATACGAAGTTCTTAAATCAATAACGCCTTCTTGCAAACCTATAAGTCCGTTAAGAAGTTTAAAGGGTGACCCTGGCGGGTATTCTCCTTGTAAACCTCTGTCTAACAATGGTTTGTTTATCTTGTCGCGAAACAGTTTATTAAAATTCTTTGAGCTGTTGCGACCACTTAAATAGGAAGGGGTATAAGTGGGTGCGGTAACCAATGCCAAAATTTCGCCGCTTGAGGGTTCAATGGCTATGATGGCACCTCGTTTTCCTTTCATTAGCGAATCGCCAAAAGCTTGTAAATCAATATCGATGGTGAGGCGTAAATCTTTGCCGACTTTTGCCAAAGTATCGTTTTTACCATGATTGTATTTTCCTGTTTTTCGGTTAAATTTATCGGTTAGAAAATATTTGACACCTTTTTTGCCACGAAGTTCTTTTTCATAAGATTTTTCGACACCTGCTTTGCCAATTAAATCTCCTTGTAGATAAAAAGGATCTTTTTTGATTTCCTTTTCATTTACTTCTCTAATAAACCCCAGCACATTAGCAGCATGATTTGTGTGGTATTTTCGAATAGCTCTTCTTTGAATGAAAAATCCGGGAAATTTGTAAATTTTTTCTTGTAATAGCGCAATTTCGTCTTTGTAGCGTTTGGATATGACCAAAGAAGGCAATTTCCAAGAATATTTTTTTGCTTTTTTTAGTTGTTTTTTGAGTGTTTCTTTTGTGATATTGGTATAGCTTAAGAATTCAATTGTATCAAAAGTTTTTAACATTTTAGGAATGACCATTACGTCGTAAACAGATAGGTTGCTGACTAACAATTTGCCGTTTCGGTCATAAATAAAGCCGCGTTCGGGGATAACATATTCCTTTTTTACAGCGTTTTTATATGCCAAGTCTTTGTATTCTTTGTCGATAATTTGTAAATAGAATAGGCGTCCTAGAATAATTAAACTGATAAAAATTATTATCATTCCAATAAGACTGGCTCTTTGTTTCATCTATTGGTTATTGTACTTTTGGATTAAAAAATATGAGATCGATAAATATAAAGAAAAATAAACTGATTACCGAATTTGCTAGTATATAGCCCAACTTGTTTATGATCAATTTTATCTCAAAAGCATCTAAGCTGTAGATTAATAATTCTGCAATGAGTATAAATACAAAAAAATAGAAATATTTATGGACAAAATCCAATTTTGAAACTTGTATGTTATTTATATCTTCAGCATTTTGTTTTGTAAACATAAAAAAAGCTTTTCTAAAGTAATAGACAAATAGGGCTGTAGCAGCAAAAATGCCTCCGGTAAACAAAAAGAAATCTATGATTAAGCCCAGAAAATACGATAGGAATAGATAATTTATTTCATTTTTATGCAGAGGAAGAATAAGGATTGGGTAAATAAAAATTAAGGGGGTGTATTTGCCAAATATGAGAATATGGTCGAACCACAAGATTTGTAAAATCACGAAAACCAACAATAATATGATATTTTTTAGATTGTTTTTCACTGAATCTTGTTTTGTTTGTTTAAAAGAGAATCAATTTCTTTTTGGTATTTATTGTTTACCACATATACATTGTTAATATTTCTCATATCCATAAAGGTATGGATGTTAATTTTATAATTTTTTTGTCCTGCAAGTTTTTTAAAGTCAATGATTTTTCCCACCGGAATATTCTTTGGAAATATATTGGAAACGCCACTGGTAACAATGGTATCTCCAATTTTTAAAGAGACATCCTGGGGCATATCTACGACATCAAATTTATTAGGGTCTTGATAATTCCATTCTAAAAAACCGGTGTAATTGGTGTTTTTTAAACTGACATTAATTTTAATCTTTTTGTTCAACACAGAAATAACTTTGGAAAAATGAGGAGAAGTATTTTGGATAATTCCTACGATTCCATTAGTTCCTATAACACCCATTTCGGGTCTAAGACTGTCTTTTGTGCCTTTGTTGATAAGAATAATATTATTGTCAAAAGTATATTGATTGCTAATGACTTGTGCCGGCACAAAATTAAATTGACCTTTTAAAGATGTTTTAAGGGGTGATGATTTATCCTGAATTTCCTTGAGCAAAAGCGCATTTTGTTTAAGCAGTTTTACATGTTCATTTTTTAAGTTAAAATATTGATGAACGACATCTAATTTTTCATTGCTCCATCCTGAAATAGCGGTTTGGATATGAAATAATTTTAGTCGTGCATAATTATGACTATTGATAACCAATACCAAAGCTAAAAGCTCAAGCAATGTAAAAAGTACAAAACTTTTTCTTTCGATAAAAAAACGAATCAGCTTTAGCATTTAAGAACAATGTTTGGTTTCTAAGATACTCAAAATGCCTCTTAGAGTCAAGTGCAATTTATTTAAGTAGAATGGGCTTGTATTTACTGAAATATTTCAAAGCGATACCGGTTCCTCTGACGACAGCTCTTAGCGGATCTTCCGAAATATAAACCGGAAGTTCCGTTTTTCTGGAGATACGTTTATCTAATCCACGAAGAAGCGCACCGCCTCCGGCTAAATAAATACCTGAATTATAGATGTCTGCTGACAATTCGGGTGGCGTTTTTGAGAGCGTTTCCATAATGGCATCTTCTATACGCAAGAGCGATTTGTCAATAGCTCTGGCAACTTCTTTATATGAAACAATAATTTGTTTGGGTTTACCCGTCAACATATCTCTACCTTGTACCGGAATATCTTCTGGTGGATTTTCCAGTTCATCTATAGCAGATCCCACTTCGATTTTTATTCTTTCAGCAGATTTTTCTCCGATGTATAAATTGTGCTCGGTTCTCATATAATAGATGATATCATCGGTAAAAATATCACCGGCAATTTTAACGGATTTTTCCACGGCAATACCCCCTAAAGCAATCACGGCAATTTCGGTAGTACCGCCACCTATGTCAATAATCATACTTCCTTTGGGTTTGGTTATTTCAACGCCCATACCAATAGCGGCTGCCATCGGTTCGTGAATTAAATATACATCCGAAGCGTTAACTTTGGTAGCAGAGTCACGAACTGCTCTTTTTTCGACCTCGGTTATACCTGAAGGAATGCAAATGATCATTTTTAGTTTTGGTGGAAACCATTTATTCTTTAAAGTGGGAATACTTTTAATGAGTTCTTGAATCATTCTTTCCGAAGCTTCAAAATCAGCAATGACACCGTCTTTTAGTGGACGAATAATTTTAATATTTTCATGTGTTTTACCTTGCATCAAAGCAGCTTCTTCGCCAACAGCTTTTAACTCATTGGTTCTAATGTTTTTGGCTACGATCGAAGGACTATCCACAACCACTTTATCTTTATGAATAATCAATGTGTTTGCGGTGCCTAAATCAATGGCTATCTCTTCGGTGAGAAAATTAAAAAATCCCATATTTTTGTCAGTATATAATTGTTTATTTGTTTGTTATTTACCCAAGAGCACAAATTTATAAAATAAAAAGCTATTTTTGTAATAAAATTTGTTTTTTTTCGTCATACATTTGTAATCTTTTTGTAAAATGAATTTATTGAATAACACTTACTTGTATGGGGCTTAAAAGAATGATATTTGAATTGATAGAGAGTTTAAAATTTGCGCTTAAATCTTTAAGTTCCAATTTATTGCGAACATCTTTGTCTTTGTTGGGGGTTACAATTGGTATTTTTTCAATCGTGGCCATTTTTTCAGCTATCGACGCTTTGAATCATACTATTATGGATTCGATGAACAAATTTGGTCAAAATACGCTATACGTAACCAAGTTTAGTTTTACGCCAAACAACAAAGTGCCTCGTTGGAAACGAAAAAACTTTCCTTTTCCTACAATTGATGAATATAAATTACTACAAAGGACCATTCCCAAAGATCAGGTAAAGGCCATTACTTTCAGAATATTTATGCCTTCAACACAGTTGCGGGTATTAGGCAAGGAACCGCTTTCGGGAGCAGAGTTGATTGCAGATGGTGCGGAGTTTCCAAATATTCAGGAATTGGAATTTGAAGAGGGACGTTTTTTTAATAAATTTGAAGAGGAACACGCTTCGCCTGTTATTGTGATTGGCGCAGATATCAAACAAGCCCTGTTTGAGAATGAAAACCCAATTGGCAAGATTATTCGTGTGTTTGGTAAAAAATTAAAAGTGGTTGGGGTTATCAGAAAAGAAGGCTCGGGCGTAGGTCCATCTGATGATGGTAGGGTTTTTATTCCCTATAGTTTTGCCAGAACAATTGTTTCTCCAAGCAAATCTTTTACAGCTATTATTGTAGCGCCAAAAGCGACTGCTGATGTAAAGAAACTAATCGATAAAATCAGAATACAATTACGTATAAAAAGAAAATTGAAACCTGCAGAAATAGATAATTTCTTTGTAAATAATATCAATTCTGTTAAAGAACAAGTCGAAAGTCTAACCAAAGTATTGCGTATTGGTGGTGGATTTTTAGCGCTTTTTTCACTTTTGATCGGTGCATTTGGCATAGCTAATATTATGTTTGTGTCTGTAAAAGAGCGTACCAACCAAATTGGGGTGCAAAAAGCCTTGGGGGCTAAAAATGCTTTTATTTTATGGCAATTCTTATTTGAATCGATGTTTTTATCCTTAATTGGTGGGGTTATTGGTATTGCTTTGGTTTGGGTTGGTACCAAAATAGTTGGGGCAATGACCGATAGTTTTAGCATCACTTTGACGCTTCAAAATGTTATCATCGGTTTAGTTATTTCTTCTGTGATTGGACTTATTGCCGGTTTGCTTCCTGCTTGGAAAGCAGCAAAACTCAATCCGGTTGAAGCGATTAGAACCGGAATGTGATTTCTAGCAAATAGAATTAAATTGAATAAGGTCCTATTTGTTTTATTTTTTTGATAACAGGTTTTTGCTTCAATTTATATTTTATTAGATTTAAATAGT
>JANTGO010000039.1 GCA_024763015.1 Flavobacteriaceae bacterium | reverse complement strand
CGACTACTATCATATAACTTTTAAAAATAAATTAAAATGAAAACAAATTTTACAAAAAAATTAAGTATTGGATTAGGAATTATTTTAATCGCTTTTGTTGGAATGAGTTTAACAAAATCATCTCCTCAGAATGAAATAAATAATAATAAGGAAACCGCCTTATCGCTAAGTATGCAAACACACTCATTAAATGTGTTTGAAGGAAAATGTGGAGATGCGAAAACTAAAAAAAGCAAGTCAACTAAAAAAGCAGCTGATAAGACAAGCAAATGCGGAGAAGGTAAATGTGGTGAAGGCAAAGCTAAAGATACAAAGAAAGCCAAAAATAGCAAATGCGGAGAAGGGAAATGTGGCGAAGGCAAGTCGAAAGAGAAAAAAGAAGCTAAAAAAGAAGCAAAAAAATCAGATGCTAAATGTGGCGCTGGTAAATGTGGCAAAGCATAATTTAAATAAATAGATTAATCAAAAAAACAGAAAAATGCAAAAAATATTGAATGTTATAAAAAGTAGTCTTGAAAAATTATCAAATAAATCGCAAAACATTAGTTTGTTACTCATGAGATTGGTGCTTGCTTACGGATTTTATGGTCCGGCTATGATGAAATGGAATGATATTCATGCCATTGGCGATTGGTTTAAATCACTAGGATATCCGCTTCCTTATTTGAATGCTTATATGGCAGGAATTACAGAAGCAGCCGGTGTCGTATTGCTGATATTAGGCCTTGGAACACGCTATATCAGTACGCTGTTAATTTTTGTAATGTTTGTTGCCATTACAACCGTACACTTAGCCCATGGATTTGAAGCGGGAAGTAACGGATTTGAAATTCCGTTATATTACGCCATTATGTTGTTTGTGCTGTTTGCTTATGGTGCAGGAAAATACAGTATCGATAGCTTATTGAAGAAAAAAAACGCATAGTAAAAAACAAAATTATTTACAAAATAATCATTATTCATAATTGTTTTTTTTGGTTAATTAGCGAGCAAGTTGCTATATGATTTGTTTGTGTTGTTTGCAAAACTGCATCTCGAAATAGATGCAGTTTTTTTGTTGAAAATAAAACTCAAAAAAATCAATTTTGGCAAGATTTTTGTACATTAAAATAATTATGATGACAGAATTATTACAAAAACCGGATCAAGTACAGAAAACTCAATCTGCTACTACTGAATCAATCGAAAGAATTGTATCAAAAAAATGGAAATTGAAAAGCATATTCGAGACCGGAATCGTGAGCGATGAGGCTAATTTTTCGGATGTAGAAGTGGTTTTTGCTCCAAATAATATTTATGCGCTTTATGGCAATCGTGTCGATAAATTTAAATATAATTTTCTTTCGAACCTTGCATTTATTGTACAAATAGAAGGCATTGCTGTCAAATGTAGATTTACTGAGAATACGGATCATAGTTTAGTATTCCATGCCGATTTTAAAGATGCCCATTTTATTATTTCCTTAGAAAGCGCCTAATTTGGTCTGCGAATTTCTATAGTTTCATTTTACAATGACTTGTCTTGTCTTTGTAAATTTGTTTCTTTTATTTTTAATTCTATCATTTTTAACGTATTTTTGTCCAAAGTGTAAAATAACCAATTTATGGATTATATCGGACAGATTATCGAAGGTGTCAAATATGCCCTTCCGGCAGCCGTAACCGGCTATACCGCCTACTATTTCCTACAAAGTTTTTATAAAAATGAAGAAAAAAAGCAACTTATCTTAGCCAAAAAAGATTTGTTAAAACACGCTTTACCTATCCGCTTGCAAGCTTATGAACGTTTGAGTTTGCTTTTGGAACGTATTTCTCCAGCCAAATTGGTACAGATGATTCAACCCGGCTCAGAAGATAAGCGTTTATACGAATTGGCATTAATTTCGCAGATTAATACGGAATTTGAACACAATTTAACCCAACAGATTTATGTAACAGCCAAGTGTTGGGAAGTTATTCTAACCACAAAGAATGCTACGATGTTGTTCATTAGACAAATAGCAGAGAATGAAAACATAAAAACGACGCAAGACTTACAAAAAGCACTAGTTGAAAAATCAGCTAACGAGGAAGTGCCTACCAACGTCGGTTTGGCATTTATTAGAGGAGAAGTAAATGAATTATTAAAATAAAATATTATGAAATATACAGAACCTATGCTGCGTCAAGGCGCTTTAAAAGGCAAAACCATTATAGTTACCGGTGGCGGTAGCGGATTGGGAAAATCCATGACCAAATATTTTTTGGAATTGGGTGCTAAGGTCGTGATTACCTCTAGAAATATGGAGAAGCTACAGAAAGCGGCCGACGCTTTACAGCAAGAAACCGGTGGCGAAGTATTGCCCTTGGCTTGTGATGTAAGAGATTATGCCCAAGTAGAACAAGTCTTACAAGACAGCATTGCCCATTTTGGTCAAGTAAATGGCTTGGTCAATAATGCAGCCGGAAACTTTATCAGTCCTACCGAACGTTTATCGGCAAGTGCATTTGACGTCATCATTGATATTGTACTAAAAGGAAGCAAAAATATGACCTTGGCGTTGGGAAAATATTGGATTGAAAACAAAATAAAACCCGCTACCGTTTTAAACATAGTGACGACTTACGCATGGACGGGCTCTGCTTATGTAGTGCCTTCAGCTACGGCAAAAGCAGGTGTTTTGGCTATGACGCGTTCCTTGGCAGTCGAATGGGCAAAATACGGTATTCGCTTTAATGCCATTGCACCGGGACCTTTCCCGACCAAAGGCGCTTGGGACAGATTGTTACCCGGAGATTTAAAAGATAAGTTTGATCCGGCAAAAAAAATCCCTTTAAAAAGGCTAGGCGAGCATCAGGAATTAGCCAATCTGGCGGCTTATTTAATGAGTGATTTTGCTGCTTATGTCAATGGTGAAGTGGTAACCATAGACGGAGGTGAATGGCTATACGGTGCGGGAGAATTTAACCAACTGGACAAAATTCCTAATGAAATGTGGGATATGTTGGCACAAATGATAAAAAAAAATAAGTAAAAAATTATTGAATAAATGAAGGAGATTAAAAAATATTTTAACGGATTATTTAGTTTAGACCAAAATACAATCGATAAAATTATTAGTTACGGCGGAAAAATAATCGTAGCCGGTTTGGTGCTATGGATTGGGATGAAAATTGTAAAAAAACTCCATCAACTCGTAGAAAAAGTGATGATAAAGGCTGCGATTTCTGATAATATTCGCCCTTTTTTGTTGAATATTATTGACATTACGCTCAAAGCAATCGTTATATTTATTGCATTGAGTATTTTGGGGGCAAACTTATCGGGTTTGGTGGCTTTGGTAGCAGCCATTGGTTTTGCTGTTGGGATGTCGCTACAAGGTAGCTTGGGCAATTTTGCTTCGGGTTTATTGATTTTAACGCTCAAACCATATAAAGTAGGTGATTGGATTCAATTAGGTGATAAATTCGGAAGAGTAGCAGAAATCATGATTTTTAATACGAAACTAATTACCCCGGGACAAAAAGTTTTGATTGTCCCCAACTCAAAAATAACCGATGATATTGTAACCAATTATTCCGAAAAAGGGGTTATTCGCCTAGAAATTGATCTGCATATTCCCTACGAAGAAGATTGGCATCAAATAAAACAGATTCTTTTAGATGCCATTAATAAAGTGCCAAAAGTACTAAAAACACCCGAAGTAGAAATTGGTATTGCTGATTTTGATTCGCACAGTTTACAAGTTATGGTGCGTCCTTATGTTGTGCCGGATGACTATTGGGAGGTTATTTTTACTGCTCATGAAGCTTTAAAAGAAGCCTTACATCAAAATAATATTAAGGTACCTTATTCCGAAGGAATTGAATATGGTAAGTTTGGAAAGTAATTCCATATAATTGTTAATATTTTAATTATAGGTCATGTAATCGATGCCATTTTTTTATTATATTTGAAACAAATTAATTCAAAACAAATCAATATGAAACAAAGAGTTGTAATTTTTGAAGCCGAAGGTGGCTCGGACAAAGGTCTAAACGGGTATAGAAAGGATACCATTCCTATCGCAAATGCTTTGCGTGAGCAAGGTTGGGATGTTGATATTCTAAAATTTAGAGACGAGTGGGCGTATAAGATTTATGATTATTGCAAAAATAGATATGATGCTTATATTACCCGTGTAAACCCCGGAACCATTCCGAGCGGCGAGAAAATATTTTTTGATACCCTACGCAAACTATCAGATGCCGGATTAGAAGGCTTCTCTCATCCCGATGTTATGCGAGATCTTGGTGCCAAAGACGCTTTGGTTAAATTGGTAGGAACAGGTTTAGTGCCCGAGGATACATACGCCTACTATACGGTTGAAGATTTTAAAAATACTTTCCCTAAAGGTGTTTCTTTTGGCGAACGCGTTCTTAAACAAAATCGTGGTTCAACCGGTGAAGGTATTTGGCGTGTGCAAGTCATCGACGAACGACCATACAAAGCAGGCGACACTTTGCCACTTGATACCAAGTTGAAGCTGACCGAAGCCAAGGACAACCATGTGGAATACAGAACTTTGGAAGATTTTATGGAATTTGCCACGCAATATATCGTTGGCGACAATGGTATGTTGGTCGATATGCGTTTTATGCCTCGTATTAAGGAAGGAGAAATTCGTATATTAATGGTAGGCGAACAACCTATTTTTGTCGTACATAAAAAACCTGCCGAAGGAGCTGATGCATTCTCTGCTACCTTGTTTTCAGGCGCTAAATACACCTATGATCGTCCCGAAGAATGGAAAGAATTAGTCGATATGTTTATAGGAAGATTGCCCGAAATTATGGAAAAATTAGGCGGACACGATGCGCCTTTGATTTGGACAGGTGACTTTATGCTCGATTGGGATGAAAATGGTAATGACACTTATGTTTTGGGTGAAATTAACAATTCTTGTGTAGGATTTACCAGTCATTTGAACCAAGGTATTCAAGACAAGATTGCCGATAGAGTGATTGAATTGGTTACTAAGAAGAAAGGATAAGATTAGAATTTTTTACAAAGATGCGATGGCAATTTGTCGTCGCATTTTTTTGGCATAAGCTTTGATGTATTAATAAGAGAAACATAAAAATTATTGCCATGAAATTTCTAATCAAATTACTACTATCAATTGCGCTTTTTGGCTATTTATATAATAAATTTAGTAAGAAAAAGAAATTGCGCTTAGAAGAAAAAAATAACGCCAAATAAAATTCAAAACATTTTTGGGTTAATTGGTATAAAAAATAATATATGAAACCACCATATGTAATTCTCTTTACACACCGATATATGATCATGGTGGTTCCATGTGTTACCAATAAAAAATTAAAATTATAAACACATGAAAAGTATAAAAATATTACTTGCCTTATTGATAGGCTTTCAATTTTATTCCTGTGCAGAGCTACAACAAGTAGTTGATAGTTTGCCCGCGGGTGGCGAACTTTCGAATGCACAGATTGCTTCCGGTTTAAAAGAAGCTTTAAATAAGGGTATCGATAAGGAAGTAACCAAATTGATGGCGCCGGATGGTTTTTACAAAGATCAAATGGTCAAAATTTTATTGCCACAAGAATTGCAAAAAGTTGATAAAACCTTGCGCGATATCGGTCTGGGAAATCTGGCAGATGAGGGCTTAAAATTGCTTAATTCTGCTGCCTCTGATGCGGTAAAAGAAGCCAAACCTATTTTTGTAAATGCAATAACATCGATGAGTTTTGAGGATGCCAAGAATATTTTGTTGGGAGATAAAACGGCTGCTACAACTTATTTAGAACAAAAAACCCAAACCCAATTATACGACAAGTTTAAACCACAAGTGCAAAAATCTTTGCACAAAGTCAATGCGGATAAAGTTTGGAATGATATCATAAAGCGTTATAATCAAGTACCTTTTGTAACAAAAGTCAATCCCGACTTGACCGATTATGTTACCACAAAAGCGATGAACGGTGTTTTTGTAAAAGTAGGGGTAGAGGAACAAAAAATACGAACAAATATCAACGAGAGAACCAGTGATTTATTAAAAAGAGTTTTTGCATTACAGGATCACACCAATTAATGTTTTTTTGATTGATAGAATTTCAAAATACGGCTTTTTGCCGTATTTTTTTTAGCAAAAAACTGACAAAAGAAATAATATTTCCTTACTAAAATCAGTAACTTTGGTAAAAATAAAAATTTACGATTATGAAATACAGAATAGAACACGACACCATAGGCGAAGTGCAAGTTCCTGCCGATAAATATTGGGGAGCACAAACCGAACGATCACGAAATAATTTTAAAATAGGTCCCGCTGCTTCCATGCCGCGTGAAATAATCGATGCATTTGCTATTTTAAAAAAAGCAGCAGCTTATACCAATAATGAGTTGGGTGTTTTACCAACAGATAAGCGCGACTTGATTGCGCAAGTAGCCGACGAAGTACTTGCCGGTAAATTATATGACCAATTTCCTTTGGTTATTTGGCAAACCGGTTCCGGTACGCAAAGCAATATGAATTTTAATGAGGTGGTTTCAAATCGTGCACATGTCATAGCAGGAAATAAATTGGGAGAAGGTACTAACTATATTCACCCTAATGATGATGTCAACAAATCGCAATCATCCAATGATACTTTTCCTACGGCTATGCACATCGCATTGTACAAAAAAATCATTGAAAAAACCATTCCGGGTTTGACCTATATGCGCGATGAATTGGAAAAAAAATCAAAAGCTTTTATGAAAGTGGTCAAGATAGGTCGTACGCATTTAATGGACGCTACGCCTTTAACCTTAGGACAAGAGTTTTCAGGTTACGTTTCTCAAATAGACCACGGTATTAAGGCACTAGAAAACACTTTGGATCATCTAAGCGAATTGGCATTAGGTGGAACAGCTGTTGGTACCGGTATCAATACACCCAAAAATTATGATAAGTTGGTAGCCAAGTACATAGCTGAGTTTTCAGGCTTACCATTTGTAACTGCTAAAAATAAATTTGAAGCACTTGCTGCTCACGATGCTGTTGTAGAAACCCATGGTGCTTTGAAGCAAATTGCTGTTTCTTTAAATAAGATTGCAAATGATATTAGAATGTTGGCATCCGGTCCTCGTTCCGGTATTGGCGAAATTATTATTCCTGCCAATGAACCCGGCTCATCCATTATGCCCGGTAAAGTGAATCCGACACAAGCAGAAGCTATGACGATGGTAGCGGCGCAAGTTATGGGAAATGATGTTGCTATTACAGTAGGTGGCACGCAAGGACAATATGAATTGAACGTATTTAAACCGGTTATGATTGCCAATGCTTTGCAATCGGCTGATTTAATTGGTGATGCGGCTACTTCATTTACTAAAAATTTGGTAGAAGGTATCGAGCCTAATTACGACAGGATTGATCAGTTGCTTCATAATTCGTTAATGTTGGTAACGGCCTTAAACACCAAAATAGGTTATGAAAAAGCGGCTAAAATAGCCAAAACAGCTCATAAAAACGGTACGACTTTAAAAGAAGAAGCCGTTAATTTGGGTATTTTGACCCCTGAAGAATTTGATGAATATGTAGTACCTGAAAAAATGGTAGGCGACATTGATTTATAGGATTTTAGCCTTGAAATGATTAAGTTAATTCTTTAAAACTTTATTTGAATAGCCGCAATGTGTTGCGGCTATTCAAGTAAAATATATGCAACACTAATAATTTAATGTGCTATAAGTTTTGTTTTATCCATTCCGTCATATCGGTTAAGCAATCATAACTCACTTCATGTCCCATCGGATATTCTTTATAGAGATGTTTTATGTTTCTTTGCGAAAGGTAATCGGGTATTTTTCTTGCCAATTCCACAGGAATGACATCATCAAATTTTCCATGTGAAGCAAAGAAATTTAAGTGTTCATAATGCTCAATTTTTTCTTGAATAGGCATAATATCGTCATTGATATAACCGCTTAAAGCAACAATATTTTTTATTTTTTCTGGATAGGTTAGTGCCAAAGCATAGCTCAATATGGCTCCTTGACTAAAACCAAGCAGGTTTAAATTTTGTTGGTCAATATTATATTTATCTATCAGGTAATCAATAAATTCTGATATTTTTTCAAGGCTTTCCATCGCTTGTTGGTTATCGGATATTTTCCGATTTTGTGCATCGATAAAAATATTATACCAAGCAAATCCTCCATAAGCTAATGAAAATGGTGCACGGGCGCTTATTATGAGAAGATTATCGGGGAGTTGGTCTGCAAAAGAAAACAAGTCGGCTTCATTGCTGCCAAAACCATGAAGCATCAGTAGGGCTTTTGCTTTGTTTGTTTGAATCTGAGGATGTTTAATTATGTATTTAAACATTAAGAATGTAGTTTATCGAAGAAATTATAGTAAATAAAAAATAGAAAATCTTATTTTAATTTCCTTTGACTAAGCCATTGATCCATAATTTTGATAAACTCTTTGGGGTGTTCCATCATAGGCGCATGTCCGCATTTATCAATCCAATATAAATCAGCATCAGGGAGTAGCTTTTTAAACTCTTCAGCAACTTCGGGAGGCGTAACCAAATCATTTTTTCCCCAAATAAGGCAAGTAGGTGCTTTTATATTGGGTAAATCTTTGGCCATATTGTGTCTAATAGCACTTTTTGCCAAAGAAAGTGTCCTGATCACTTTCATTCGGTTGTTGACCACTTCAAAAACTTCATCGATAAGGGCTTTGGTTGCCACTTTAGGATCGTGAAAGACTTCTTGTGCTTTGCGCTTGATATAATCATAATTTTTACGCTGTGGATAAGAATCTCCCATCCCTTTTTCGTACAAGCCGCTGCTACCGGTCAGAATCATTGCTTTAACCATTTCCGGATGCTTGTTGGTAAAATAAAGTGTAACGTGTCCCCCCAAGGAGTTTCCAAGCAGAATAGCCTTGTCAATTTTCTTAAATTCGTAAAAATCTAATAGATAGTTTGCAAGTCCTTTGACACTGGTTTTAAGAAGTGGTAAGCTGTATATGGGTAACTCGGGCATTAAAACTCTAAAATCTTTAGAAAAATAATCCACGATTTGGTCAAAATTACTCAATCCACCCATTAGTCCATGTAGAATGATTAAGGGTGTCCCTTTTCCTTTTTCAACGTATTTAAAACCGGATTCTTCTTTTATATATTCTCCCAACATTTTTTTTGATTCTGTTTGCATACAAAAATACAATTTTTTTTTATTTTTAGACAAAATTAATTTGCTTGATGAGATACAAAGACTTTATAAAATTAGAATGGAAAAGTTTTAAACGTTCGCCTAATTTTTCTAAGAAATTTATATTTAAAATACTTGCCGGAATTGGTTATTTTTTTATGTTTCTCTACTTAATAGCGCTGTCTTTTATAGCTTTTTATGCCCTTAGAGATAAGTTTCCTTCTTTAGATGCTTTTCAGAAGGGCAGTCATTATTTTTACGTTTTCTTCGGCTTGGTTTTTATGGCGCAGCTGTATGTAAGTTCTGCTAGTTTTAAGGTGCGTTATTTTATGCTCCTTCCTATAAAAAAACATAAAATTGTCAATTATTATTTGTTTAAAATCGTTTTGCACCCCGTCAATATAGCTTTTATTTTGATGATTGTAACGTATTCGGGCATATTGTTATTCAATCATTATGATGTTTTGGGTGTTGTTGCTTGGGCAATTTCTATGATGGCTGCAGTTGTAGTCATCAATTTTCTCTTTCTTTTTGCCGAAAAAATCCCTTATTTAAGATCATTTATGAGTTTGTTATTAATAGTTTTTTTCTTAAAAATACATTTTTTTACCGAGCATTTGTCGCCTATTGGTATGCTTTTTTACCAAATATATAAGCAGCCAATGCTGTTCGTAATGCCGCTCCTAGCTTTAGCTTTGACCTATTTTGTTGTATTTGCCTATATTTTCAGACGTTTTTATTTGGATGCCGGCATTACAAAAACCAGGATGAAAAATAGAACTATTGCACAATTATCTTGGTTAAATAATTTTGGTCTTATGGGACATTTTATCAAAAATGATTTGAAGCTTATTTGGCGGAACGAACGTCCCAAACAAGGTTTGATTTCGGTTATTGTTTTTCTATTTATTGGGGCATTGGTTATTTCTGATTATAATGGAAAATTACATCAAGCATATTTTTATAAAATAATGTTTTCTATTTTTGTAACCGGTTCATTTATAGCACAGTTTGGGAACTTTATTCCGGCTTGGGATAGTGCTTATTATCCGATGTTGATGAGTCAGAATTTAAAATACCGGCAGTATTTAGAAGCCAAATGGTGGATTATGGCTTTGAGTGTCTTGGTGTTGCTGATGCTTAGTTTGCCTTATTTGTATTTTGGCTGGCGTGTCTATAGTTTGGTCTTGGTTACGGCTATTTTTAATATTGGCGTAAACATCCCATTGACAATGATTTCGGGCATGTTTCGTACCCAACCTATTGACTTGGACAAAAAGGTGAAAGCATTTCAAAACAACCAGCCATTTGATATTAAATTAATGATTTACAATATTTTGAGATTGGTTTTGCCAATCGTAATATTTATACTTCTGGAGAAATATTTAGGTTACCAATACGGATTGGCATTTTTCTTAATCTTGGGTGTTTTGGGGATTGTATTTCGAGATTGGTTTTTAGACAAACTCGTTCGTTATTATATCCAACGAAAATATATAACGCTAGCCGGTTTTCGTAAAAATCAAGCATAGATTCCTTACCAAATGGTAAGTTGCTCTTTGTACTCTTGGTAGAACTCTTTAAACAGTAACCGTAGCATGGTGTAGGATGGAACGGCTACCATCATGCCAACCACACCAAATAAAGTTCCTGAAATCATGATGACTAAAAAAATCTCTAGCGGATGTGCCTTGACACTTTTGGAGAAAATTAAAGGTTGATCGACAAAAGCATCCCACATCTGAATTAATACATAAGCAATACTGATATTTCGAGCCGTAAGCAAAAGTTCTGCAAAACTATGATCTTGTATGCCCGAAGTCATCATCAAACTAAGCATTAAGACCCACCCAATGATGGGGCCGATATAAGGGATTAAAACCAGAATGGCAGAGAGAAAAGCAATAAGAGTGGCATTTTGTACATCAAAAATGTTGAGCATAATTGTGTAGGCAATAAATAAAATGCTCACTTGAATCAGTAAGCCTATAAAATAGCGCGATAATAAATTTTTGATATTCTCGATAATGCTTTGAAATTGGGATTGGTCGTCAGCAGGAATAAACTTAAATAAGAAATTGCCGGCTAACTTGCTGTCTTTCAATAGAAAAAAGGATATAAAACTCACAGCAAATATACCGACTAAAAAATTTCCTAAAAAGCTCAAAATGGAATTTACCAGTTGCGGAAGTACTTCTAAATTTATCTTGGAAAAAACACTTGCAATGGAGAATTCATCAAGTATATGGATATTCTTTTGATGTAGATATTCGTTAACATTGGTATAGAGTAGGTTTATTTTCTGTTGAAATTGGTCATAATCCAAGAGCGATAAGTTTTTTCCTTGTGCATAAATCATCGGTATAAAAATGTATGAGATAAGGAGAAAGAAACCGATAAATAGCAAAAGCGTCAGGATGCTTGCTAAGGTATCTTTTAATTTTAATCGTTTTATCAATAGATTTTTTAGGGGACGTCCTATCAACGAAATAATAAATGCAATGACAATATAAACCAAAATAATTCTAATTTCGTAAAAAAACCAAAGCAATAGCAAGACGGCAAGAAGTGAGAAAACCGCTTTGACAATACCGGTTGCGATGATATTTGATTGATTGTTTTCCATGATTTATTTGTATAAAGTTTGGTCTAAGACTCTGAAATTGATATGACCATTTTTGTCGATATCGTAGCGCACCAGCATTTCTCCTTGATAGCTTCCATCGGTAAAGTGGGCAATTATCCAACGGTGGTTTAAGACTTTGGCATCGTCTATTTGCATGGCACCTGCCATGCCGGCATAGGGTATTATGGGATTGTCACCGGTTTGTTTATCGTTGGTTTTCAATAGTTTATCTTTTAAGTAGATATCCCAGTTTTGTTCTTTGTTAAATGTTTGGTTAAGATAAGCATTTGATTTCGGATTTCCCGGCAAGGAAAACCGGTCGCCATTTTGTAATGAGTCAATGATATTTTTGAATCCGCTTATAGAATCTTCCAATTGTATGGCATATTGAATGTTGTTATCGTAACCTTCGTTGGTTTCTTTAAGTGTTTTCTCTGTTGTTTTTAAATCTTTGATCAGATTGTACGAGTTATAAATAAAATAGCCACTTACAATCAGTAAAAAAACGATGATATATAGCGATTTTTTTTTCATTATTGAGACTTTATAATTCTGCTATAAAAATACGTAAAAAAATGATATAAAAAAGTCGCTTAGAAAATGTAAGCGACTTTTAGAAAAAAATTAATTGTTAATGTAATTATTTATTCTTTTTGTCCAGATATTTTACAAAAATTTTATCATAAAAGACAAGTGCAAAAAATGTAAAAATACCAATTCCTACAAAAATATATAGTATTTCATTTGGATGATAAGTATCCCACAAATGCGTCGTTAATTGGTCTACATTCATATGAAGTTTAGTTGCTACTTGTTCAATGTATCCATTTTTTGTAATATCTGGTTTAATATCTTTTAATACATTTCCAGCTTTGTCAACTGCTTTAAATCCAGTTTTGGTATAATGAATTAATTGTCCATTTTTATCAACCATTTCCAATCCTTTAGACATGGCTTCATTTTGCGCTAAACTTATTTTAGCAGACATTTTACCATAAATACTACCGGAAAGCCAACCGGCAATTTTGTTCCCGACAAATACGGGTAGGAAATAAGTTCCCATATAAAGAGCTTCTTTTCCTTTTGGGGAAATTTCAGCAATATAGGCTGAGAATTTGGGATTTGCGGTCATTTCTCCTATAGCAAAAATGATGATACCAAGAATGATAAAAAGTCCATCTCTAAAATAGAAAGTTAAGCCAATACCCATAGAAACAATAATAAATCCAATAATCATTGCATTAACAGGTTTCCATTTAATAATAATGTATGATATCAGCATTTGTAATATTATGATGGCAAAAGCATCTAAATTGACCAAAAGCTCAGGTTTTGCAATTGCTTCTTTACCATCGCTGATCAATGAAGCTAAAATGGGTGAAAAATCATGGACACTTGTAAAAAGTTGTTTAAGATCTACCCAGTCTTGTATAAACTTTGGTAGAGTATAAAATAATTGATTAAACAATGTCCAAAAACCAATCATAATAATTAGTAAAACAGTAAGTCTGGAATCTTTAAGAGCCTCCCAAATATTGATAAACGAATGCTTAATTGTATCCCATAAGCCTTTATCTGATTTTTCTATTTTATCTTGTTTAAAAAAGAAAATATTAAACAACAAATTTATAAGAATAACGGCAGTTGCCATATGAAAAGCTATAATCCAGTTGGATTCACCTCTTAATTTTCCTACCACAAAGGGACCAATCCAACCACCTATATTCACCATCATATAAAAAACACCGAATCCCATTGAGGAGTTTCCTTCATTAGTTGTTCTGGTGACAATAGCCGAGGCAACAGGCTTAAACATAGCTGCACCCAGCCCTAGGAATAAGAAGACAAAATAAAATGTCCAAAAAGAATGAACATATCCTAAGGTTGCATAGCCGATTGCCAACATCACAAAAGATATAATTAAACTTAATTTGTATCCAATTCTATCTGCAATAGCGCCTGTAATAATTGGTAAAAAATAAAGAAGTGCTGTTATATCTCCAATTATTTTACCACCCTGATCATCTGTAAATCCAAGTCCTTTGACATCTTTAGAAGCTACTAAATACATAGCCAGAATAGCAAACATACCATACCAAGCAAAACGTTCTAATAACTCAAAAACGCTCGCCATCCAAAATCTTTTTGGAAAGGATTTCATCAGCGGAATAAAACCTATTTTTTTATTTTCTTTACTCATAATAATATAATTTTTTATTGAAACACTGTTGCTTTTTGGCAACAAGATTTATATTTTGATTAATATTCTATTTCTTAATGAATTCCTTTCATTGCCTTGTTTAACAGGGGCGATAATAGCACAATCAAACCACCGGTTATGATCATAACCCACATAATGAATGGATATAGGGGGATTTCAGTATGAAATGAATGTTCTAATTTATGCAACAAGCCTTCTAACATTCCTGCCATAAAGTTACCGGCAGCAAAACTTGCCATCCAAAGTCCCATAACGACCGAAACTAATTTAGTTGGGGCTAGTTTGGTAATCATTGATAAACCAATAGGGGACAGCATCAATTCACCTAATGTTAGTAATACATAAACAGAGATTAGCCACCAAGAAGAAACTTTGACACCCGTGTCAGCCAAATGTTGCGCTTGTGTCATAACAAAAAATGCAACAGCACCAAGAAATAAGCCTAAGGCAAATTTAATAGGTGTTCTCGGGTTAAATTTGAGTTTGTCGAGTTTTAGCCACATGATTGAAAAAAGCGGGGCAAAAATCAAGATGGAGAAAGAGTTGACATTTTGAAACCAGGTTGCCGGTACTTCAGGACCTTCTGAGGCATATTTGATGATAGCTAAAGCGCCAAATAATAAAGTAGCATAGCCACTATATTTTCCGATTATCTTTGCATTGCTTAGTTGTTTTTCACTGTCTGAATATATTTTTGTATAAATACTATAAACCCATAAGAGCAGTGCAGCACCTGCTAAAATTCCCCATAAAAGTATATCTATATTTGTAAAGAAATCAGGTAGCGCAAATCCATCTAATTTTCTGTCGGTATTGTCTCTGGCAAATAAGCTAAAAGTCCCTCCGGCTTGTTCAAAGCCTGCCCAAAATACGATATTAAAAATAGCTAAGACAATGATAACAGACATTCTGCTCCATTCGTCAGCGCCATTTGTTCCTTTAAAGATAATATAAAACAAGGCGATAAAGATAATTGCCAGTCCACCATAAGTGATAACTGTGGTTAGGGTATCAGGTAATAATCGCCAAATATAAATTGATAAAAATGTTACGATTACTAAACCGATGGCATACACAAAAATATCTCGCCAATCTTTTCCATCTAGAATTGTTTTTTCTTTGGATGTTTTAGGTGGTAATCCTTCGTGATTTAAGGTGTGTTCTTTCCACTTGAGCCATAGGACACTTAGTAGCATACCAACACCGGCAGTCATAAATCCATAACCCCAGTCAACTCCTTCGCCAAGCCCACCTGCAATAAAAGTACCCAAAATAGCGCCTAGGTTAATTCCTAAGTAAAAAATATTAAATGCCGCATCTTTCATCGGGTCGTTATCATCATAAAATTCTCCTACGATTGTTGAGATATTTGGTTTGAAGAAACCATTACCAATGATTAAAACACCTAATCCAAAATTAAATATAAATAAACGCGTTGCAGGATCTAGAGAATGTGCCATTAAGGAGCTGCTTGCCAATATAAATTGGCCGATTGCCATGACAATACCGCCAATGAATACCGTTTTTCGTTGACCGAAAAATTTATCGGATACCCAACCACCTAAAATAGGAGTTAAATATACCAAACCGGTAAATAATGCATAAATTTCTAAAGAAGATTCTCTGTCTAAACCAAAGCCGTCATCTACCAATTTAGCGGTTAAATACAAAGTAAGTAAGGCACGCATACCATAATAACTAAACCGCTCCCACATTTCTGTTCCAAAGAGCGTATAGAGTGCTCTTGGATGCGTTTTTCTAAATTCTTGTTTCATAATATTTATTTTTTATTTTGTTTATTGTTTTTTTTAATTTCAAT